>NZ_JANSHG010000015.1:0-25097 GCF_047461555.1 Synechococcus sp. WC101 | reverse complement strand
TGGGTGGGTTTGTCTGCAGCGGCCAGAGGGGCTAAGAAACGGCGGCCAAGGATGGTTGGGGTCTCCTGGTGATCACCTGGTCGATGAGGCCGTATTCTTTGGCCTGCTCTGGAGTCATAAAGTTGTCGCGGTCGGTATCGCGCTCGATGCGCTCCAGGGGCTGGCCAGTGTGGTAGGCCAGCAGGCTGTTGAGACTGTTTTTGATAAAGAGGATCTCTTTAGCCTGAATCTCGATATCGGTGGCTGGCCCCTGGGCTCCACCGAGGGGTTGGTGAATCATGATGCGGGCGTGGGGAAGGGCAATGCGTTTGCCTTTGGCACCTCCTGCCAGCAAAAAGGCTCCCATGCTGGCGGCCAAGCCAATGCAGATGGTGGAGACATCCGGCTGAATGTGCTGCATGGTGTCGTAGATGGCCATACCGGCATAGACGGAGCCGCCGGGAGAGTTGATGTAGAGGTAAATATCTTTCTCGGGGTCTTCAGATTCCAGGTAGAGCATCTGGGCCACGATCAGGTTGGCAATGTCGTCGTCCACCTGGGTGCCCAAGAAGATGATCCGATCCCGCAATAGACGCGAGTAGATATCAAAGGCGCGCTCGCCGCGTGCAGATTGCTCAATAACGGTGGGAATCATGCCAGTCCAAGCGATGGGTTGTTACTTTTTAGTGTAGTGTAAGCCACTGGACGGCTGCTCCGCCTAGGACGGTTTGCCGCCCTGAGGCTGTGCTGCGTTGCTCGGAGCCAGCAGCCTGTAAAGTTGACAGCTTGAGGCCTAGCATGGATGTGATCCCGGATGAACCCCTCGTGATTGCCGGCTTGCTGGGCCTGGCTCTGCTGGGGATTTTGATCCTGAACTTGGCAGAACGGGACTCGGGAGACGCCGACTAGGAGAGGACATAAGTTTAAGTTGACAAAATTACACCTCTCTCTTTACAATCAGGATCGCGTCATTTCTGGGATGCCCCCATCGTCTAGAGGCCTAGGACACATCCCTTTCACGGATGCGACAGGGGTTCGAATCCCCTTGGGGGTATGAAGGCCGGTGACAAGTGTTGGAGGGGGAAGGTGCTCGGGAGGCGCCTTGAGTCTAGCTTAGCTTCGGCTAGGCCCAAAGGGCCGTAGGCTAGGCTTCTCATCCAACTGCATGGGAATCAACTGCTGGCAGCTAGAGCTTCTGCCGGCGCGGCAGCAGCAACCAGATCGTCTTTGATCAGCTCTGCCAGATCCTGGAGTTGGCGAATGGCTTCTGCCCCTTCTAACTTCATTAGCTCCCGGTCATCCCGCATCTCCGTCCAACTGATGGAGCATTCGGAAACCAAAAAGCGAATCAAGTGCCCCTCCCGTAAGCTGACCATGAAGGAGGCGCTCTCAAATGAGGTGCCGCAGGTGTAGCAAGAAGCCGGGTAGCCCCGCTTCTCCAAAACAATGGCGAGAGCCTGCAAACTCATCACCAGGTCTTGAACGTAGCTGCGGTATTGTTCCGCCAACCGTGCGAACATCACACTCCTCCCATAGCGAGTTGGCCCATCGGGGCGCGTTCTAGTAATTTATGCCTAGTCACTTAGAGTCATATCTAGCATAACGATCGACAAATCCTCAAGAAAGGGATCCGTTTAGCATCTCTCCAGAGACTAAGCAAGACTACTGAAGGCCAAATAGCATGCTAGGCAAAGTCTAAGGCAGGAGGATGTTGTATTTAACACTCCTCTCAGAACAGACATTAAAGTTTACCCTAATTCAAAACTCTTGCCCGCTGGGATCCGATCCCTGCCGAGAACCGGTCAGTTTTCCTTTGGCGGGGCTTGGGCCTTGATCCCGAAGTGCTTTATCGGTGAAGATTTTGCCCACCCTTTGGCCAGGACGATTGTGGCACGTCTAGAAAGGGTTGACCCGTTTGCGAGGTCAAGTGGGCTAGGTCTTACAGACGGATGGAGGTAGGGTAGGTTCCCGAGGAATTGTGGTGGGAAAAGGCTGAGGAATATCACGGATAACTAGAGGGAAACACTCGATGCTGTGGCCTGGGGATTGGGAAGAAGGGAGACTGATTGCTCAAAGAGTCTCAAAGCAGTTGGGGATCGCTGAAGCCTGCTATCGGAGCGGATTTTGAACCCTGAATGGCGATCTTTTCACTGATCTGCTTTGAATCTGCTTCCAGAGCAGGGCGGCAGCTTTTTTAGACAATTGCCGGAAAGCGGCTAAGGCGGACGCAGCAACGGGAGACTGGGGCTGCATCGCTGCTTTATTTTAAGCGGGATCAGGAGCGCCTTGAGCAATTCTTAAGAAATTCTGGAGTAGCCGCACTGCCAGATCGGGACGGGATCCCCAGTGAAGGTGCAGATAGGAGGCGTGCAGGCGCTGGCCGGCCCAGCCTTCCCGGTGGGGCGGGGATCCCCAGCTGTAGATTGGGCTGGGGGAGGTGGGGGTGCTGCGGGAGCGGTGAAATTCGTGCCCGCGTAGGCGATCCCCGGCCTCGACCAGCAGGGTGGGGCGCAAAACAGTGGCCTCGCGGTAGCCCAGACACAGCCGGCTGCCCATGTCCACCGTGATGGGCAGCAGCCCGGCCATGGGGTAGGTCTTTCCCTGCAAATCGGTGAGAGATCGTCCCAGCACCATCAGTCCGCCGCATTCGGCATACAGGGGTGGGTGGGCGGGCGGCGGTGGCTGTCGGGCTATTTTCTCAGAGAGGGTGGCGGCAAACAGTTCTGGGAACCCGCCCCCCAAGAGCAGGCCGTCGCAGGGATCCGGCGGCCACAGCCCCACCTGCAGGGGAGAGTACGCCAGCAGCTCGGCGCCACAGGCCCGCAGCAAGTCCAAGTTGTCGGCGTAGTAGAAGTTAAAGGCGGCGTCTTGGGCCACCCCTACCCGAACCCGTTCACGGTGGCGGGACGGAGTCCTTTCCGCGAGAGAGGGGATCCCTGGCCATAGCTCTCCTGCTGCCGGGGGAAGCGTTCGAATCAGCGGCAGCAGCTTGTCCCAATTCAGGTGCTGCTCGGCCAGGTCGGCCCAGGCCTCCTGCCAGTGGGGGAAGTGATCCAGCTCTGAGACGGGCACCAGCCCCAGGTGGCGGCTGGGCAGGCGCAGATCCTCACGGCGGGGCAATTGGCCCAAAACCGGGATCCCTACCGCTGCCGCCGCTTGCTGTAAAATCTGGCCGTGCCGCTCCGAGGCCACCTGGTTGAAAATGACGCCGGCGATGGCCAGGCCGGGATCGAAGCGGCTCAGGCCGTAGAGCAAAGCGGCCACTGTCATTCCCATGCCGCTGCCGTCGATGACCAGCACCACGGGGATCCCCAGCAGGCGGGCCACATGGGCGCTGCTGGCAAAAAAGGGCTCCGTTCTGCTCGTGGGATCTGGCGGGGATGCGGGCGCCCGCCCATCGAAGAGGCCCATCACCCCCTCTACAATTGCCCCATCTTTGCCCTGGCAGTGGTGGCGAAAGCAGCGCTGCACAAAGTTCTCATCGGTTAAAAAGGGATCCAAGTTACGACAGGGGATCCCGCTCACCGCCGTGTGGAACAGGGGATCGATGTAGTCAGGCCCCACCTTGAAGGGCTGGATGCGCAGGCCCCGCCGCCGCAGGGCGGCCAACAGAGCCAACGTGACGGTGGTCTTGCCGCTGCCGCTTGTGGCTGCCGCCAGCAGAATGGCCATCTTGCCCCACCCAAGGACTAGAACTCGATGCCGATTTGCGCTTTGATCCCTTGGTCGCGAAAGGGATGCTTGATCAAGGTCATCTCGGTAACCAAGTCGGCCCGCTCGATCAGGCCTGCCGGCGCGCCCCGCCCAGTTAGGATCACGTGCACTCGCTCCGGTTTCTCGGCCAGGCCGGCCAACACCTGCTCCAGGGAGAGATACCCCAGCTTGAGGGCAACATTGATCTCATCGAGGAGCACCAGGTGGTACTCGCCGCTGCTGAACAGCTCCCGCCCCTTTTCCCAGGCCGCCTGCGCGTGGGCGATATCCCGCTCCCGATCCTGAGTTTCCCAGGTAAAGCCCTCCCCCATGGCGTAAAAGGCAATTTTCCCCAGCTCCAGCTCGGGATGGGCGGCCAACTTGCGCAACAATTTGGCTTCGCCCGGATCCCAGGCCCCCTTGATAAATTGCACCACCCCCACCGATAACCCTTGGCCGAGGGCACGGAAGAGGGTGCCGAAGGCCGCTGTGCTCTTGCCCTTGCCCTGCCCCGTATAGATGATCACCAAGCCCTTGTCGTCGCGCATGCTCGCCAGGCGCTGCCGCTGGATCTGCTGGCGGCGTTGCATCCTTTGGCGGTGTCGCCGGTTTTGTTCGGCTTCCGGCTCGGGGGCCGAGGTGGGCAGGGATCCGGGCGTTTCCGGCAGGGGAGAGGGGGGCATGGCTATGGAGGGTTGGGAAGCCGCAGGAGGGGTCTGGCAGGCCGAAGTTTTCGCTCAGCAGACTGCTCTTCATCCTAATCTGGCTTTCAGGTTTTCAGGTTTCAGGAGAGTTGGGGCAGATGGGTTAGGATCCCTGTCAAGCCAGAAGTTGGGTTTTGCTGCATACTCATCCCCAATTGGGCTGGGATCATGAAAGAGCCGGCTGCCGCTTTTCGAGATAGCCTGCTGATGTACTCTTTTATCTGGGCCGTGCTGGCGATAGGGTGTTTTCAAGTCTTGCCACGCCTGGAAATTGCCTCTGCTGCCCAGTTGCAGCCGTGGCTGGGGCCCGCCTATCTGGCTGGGCTGGGTGGATCCCTGTTGGCGGCTTTGGGATCGATGTTGGCCGTCTTGGCAGAAACAGCCGCGGGCGCTGCCAGCAAAAGACACCTGCATCGCCTAGCTTGGGCGCTGGGGACGGTCGGTTTTCTCGGCGTCCTCTTTCCCTTGGGCTTGGCCAGCGTCTTTTTTCTCAGGGCCGCCCAGTCCACCGACTGGTGGCAGAAGCTGTTGGACTGAGGCTCACTCAGCAACCATTTTTTTGACAAATGCGTCGAGGTTAGGGGTACGATAAGGACAAGTTCCGTTCTTTATCCAGAGCAGACTGAGGGATCAGGCCCAACGAAGCTGCGGCAACCGGCGGAAGCCTCCGCTACGGTGCCAACTCCTGCGGTTAGTCAGTAACCGAAAGATAAAGGAATAAAGCTTTCTCTAGAGGACAGTCCTCTTGCCAGGGGGACTTTTCTGACGACTTCGCCCTTTAGCGCTTCCCAATAGCTCTGGTTGCAGCAGCGGAGCGAGGCTCTATTGCTTCGGCGGCAAAGTCCTCGGTGCGATACGGCGCTCTTGCTCCTGCGTCGGCCACGGCCTAGGTCTGTTCTTCTGCTCGGCTGAGGTGGAAGGGATCCCTGCTCAGGCCGGCGGATGATGAACGGCAGCAGCAGGCTCTGCTTTCTGGGCAGTTCTTGGTTGTATCTGTTTCGTCTTAAGGAGAGGTTCGTTGTCCAAGTCGTTTTTGTTTTCCTCAGAGTCGGTGACAGAAGGGCACCCCGACAAAATTTGCGACCAGATCTCTGACGCCATCGTGGATGCCCTCTTGACGGCGGATCCCTTAAGTCGAGTGGCGGCAGAGGTGGTGGTGAATACAGGCATGGTGATCCTGACCGGGGAGATCACCTCGCAGGCGCATGTCAACTTCACCCGACTGGTGCGGGACAAGGTGGCCGAAATTGGCTATACCGACGCCAAGAACGGCTTCTCTGCAGAAAGCTGCGCGGTGTTGGTGGCTTTCGATGAACAATCCCCCGACATCGCACAGGGGGTGAACTTGGCTCTGGAAAGTCGCACATCTCAGGAAGATGAATTCGACTTGATCGGGGCCGGGGATCAGGGCTTGATGTTTGGCTTCGCCTGCGACGAAACCCCCGAGTTGATGCCACTGCCCATCAGCTTGGCCCACCGCCTCAGCCGCCAGTTGGCCGCGGTTCGCAAAAACGGCACCCTGCCCTACCTGCGTCCGGATGGCAAAACGCAGGTGACTGTGGCCTATGAGGAGGGGCGGCCGGTGGGCATTCACACCCTGCTGATCTCTACCCAGCACACGCCGACCATCGGTGCCATTACAGAAGAGGCAGCGGTGCAGGAGCGGATCCGCGCCGATCTCTGGGAGGCGGTGGTGCAGCCGGTGTTTGCCGAGCTGCCCATCAAACCCGATGGCAACACCCGCTTCCTCACCAATCCCACCGGCAAGTTCGTCATCGGCGGACCCCAGGGGGATGCCGGCCTGACCGGACGCAAGATCATCGTCGATACCTACGGCGGCTATTCCCGCCACGGGGGCGGGGCCTTCTCCGGCAAGGATCCCACCAAGGTGGATCGCAGCGCCGCCTATGCCGCCCGCTATGTGGCCAAGAACATCGTGGCCGCCGGCCTGGCGCAAAAATGCGAGGTGCAGGTCAGCTACGCCATTGGGGTGGCTCGTCCCATCAACCTTTTGGTGGAAACTTTTGGCACCGGCCGCATCCCCGATGAAGCTCTGCTGCGGCTGGTGCAGCGCCACTTCGACCTGAGGCCGGCGGCCATTCTGGCGCAGTTCCAACTGCGAGAGTTGCCCCGCCAAAGGGGAGGGCGCTTCTATCAAAACGTGGCGGTCTACGGGCACTTCGGGCAAACCCATCTGGATCTGCCCTGGGAGCGCACGGATAAGGCTGCCCTGCTGCGGGAGGAAGCTTTCGCCGGGGCGACCGCCATCCTAGGCTAGGGGGATCAAGGGGGACAGGCTGGGCTCAATGCCTGCCCTGGTGCAGTTGCTCGACAAGTGGGATAGCTCCGGCAGGATAGGCTGTGCACAGCCAGTTCACTGCCGCCGTGGAGCCTGGCGTCGAGAACTCCCGCTCAGCCCTGATAGGCTATGGCGGGAGCTTGGCCTTCAACGCCAGTCTTGACTAGACCTGACACTCCTATCCCCCATCCCGCCAAGCTCTGCTGGGGTGGGAGCAGGCCGGAGTTTGTGATGGCAAGGATCCCTGAGGCAAAATCGCAAACTCACCCAGGCTGCCCTTGGGATGGCTGGTCAGGATCCACAGGGTCGGCAAGCTGCAGCTCCAAAGTTACCAAAAGCTCCGTTCCACCAGCGCAAGCCGCCGAGGAGGTCGGCGGGGCAGGATGAACATGAACGAGCAGGTGGCGCAGCTTGGGCGGGAGATCCTGCAGCTCATCCAACAACAAGTCGAGAGAAATGGCCGATTCTCCGGAGAAGAGGGATCCTCTCCTGAGCGGGGCTGGGAGCGGTGAGGGAGGGCGGGCAAAAGAGCTGGCGGCAGTCGAGACCAAAGACCGGATCAGCTCCTGTTGTTCCCGCCACAGGGATTGGCTGATTTCGGGGGGAAAGGTGAGGTGAGGAGCGCCACGGCGCTGCCAGAGGCGGAGGATCTGTTCCACAGAGGTGGCCTTGTAGCGACCCTGGTAGAGGGCTTCCAGCAGGGCCGCCGGGATCCAAGAGGCTGGGAACTGTTTGCTCCAGCGCTCCACCCAGGCCTGACTGGCTTGCCCCTCTAGCTCAAACCCGTAGCGCTCCAAAAAGGTCGCGGGATCCATCAGGGCCCAAGGACACTCAACCCAAGGCTAACCCAGATCCGGCGAGATAAAAGGGAGATAAAGCCTTATCCCCGGATCCCGCAAGACAGCTCCCGTCAGAGGATGCCGCTGTTGGCCTTCCATGCAGGCTCTGTGAAGAGGCCATGAAGCTGCAGTACGGTGAAGACTCAGTGGTCAACAGGCCCCAGCCCCAGCGCTGCCTCCAGAGCGCGATCGCTGTCGGGAAATTGCGCCAGCAGCCGCCCTAGGAAGGCAGCCTCTCCCGTCAGGCCGTCCAGACTCATGAGCACATCCCCGGCATAGCGGCTCTGCGGGAAGCGGGCCAGCAGCTCATTGCCGGCGTAGATTGCCTGGCGGGCATAGCCGTCCCGCAAGGCTTTGGCTTCCAGAAAGTAGCGATCTCCAGGGTCGCCGGGATCCACGTAGTCGGGCAGCGGCGTGTCAAAGGCGTAGCTGCGGCGGCTTGGGTCGGCGGATCCTCCCCAGCGAGCCAATACGGGGTAGGTGAGCGGAAACCAGCGGTCGCTTGGGCCGGGATCGAACGCTGTCACATCTCCATAGCCGGAGAAAGCGGCGTACCGATAGAGGATCAGATCCCGGTGCATCTGCAGCCGTAGCCGCTGCAGAAGGGCGTAGGCCCCGCCAGGAGGCCGGCGGCGAGGGCCAGCGTTGCCACAGGACGAACGGGGAAGCGGCGGGACGAGGGCGCAGCAGGCGGGGTGTCCGGATTCATAAAAACCCAATCCAAATCCAGGCGGGCGCCCCCACTCTACTCGATTCTTTCCGGGCGCGGATAGAGGGCCTACAGCCATTTCGGGCCAGCCGCTTTCGATCACGGCTGCCGACGTAAACACCACACGGCTCCGGGCACGTCGGTTTCTCCCTCTCGCCGCAGGGTAAAGTTCTGGTGATAGACGGGATCCAGCCCTGCCCGTTCTGCCTGCTGCAGCACGTAGGCGGCGGAGTGGGCAGAGCGCCCCGTGGTGGATCCCAGCTCGTAGCCGGGGGCGGATCCCTGCTCGACGGTGAAGGCCAAAAGCCCGCCGGGATTGAGCACCCGCCCACAGGCCGGCAAGACCTGGGCCAGATCCCCCAGATAGATAAACACATCTGCCGCCAGGAGCAAGTCGTAGCGCTCTGAGGTCTGCTGCAGCAGCTCCAGCAAGTCCCCCTGAATCAGGTGGTCGTAGATGCCCTTTTGCCGGGCAATCTCCACCATGCGGGCGGAGAGATCCACACCCCGCAACTATCCAACGTAGGAGCGCACCTGGGATCCCGCCAGGCCGGTGCCACAGCCCAGATCCAGCGCCCGCTCAAACCAAGGAGACGCTCCCCCTGCGGCAGCCAGGATCCCTTGCCGCACAGCCTGTGGCCCCTGGTAGTTCAGTTTTTCCAGCAAATGCTGCTCAAAGCGGGGCGCATATTCGTCAAATAGACGTCGCACCCACTCCGGAGGAGTCCTGTCGGGCAGGGGCAGCTCCCCCACAATGGCCAGCATGTAGCGGGCATCGCTGTGTTCGGGCTGCAGGGCGAGCGCCCGCCGAAACCAAGAGCTGGCCACCTCCACTTGTCCCTGCTTCCAAAAGCCCATGCCGATCTGCTAAGGAATGTCTGCCTCTTGCTGGGATCCCTGCCAGGCCTGCAAATAATGGGCCAGAGCCGCCTCGTATTCTCCTCGCATCTGCAGCAGGTCGGCCAGCCCCACCCGCGCCATCAGCAGCGCTGGATCCCGGGCCAGGGCTTGCTCGAAGAGCCGTTGCGCCTGCTTTTTCTCGCCCATCTGCCGCAGTACTCCCCCCAGCAGCGCATGAACCTCAGCGGCCAAGCTGGCGGGAGCAGCAGGGGGACAGGCCACGATGGCCTGTTGGTAGTGCAGCATGGCGGCAGGGTAGCGACCGGATCCCTCCTCGATGCGCCCCAAAAGAGCATGGGCTTGCGTCAAGGCAATGGCCTCTTCCAGATCAGACCGGTTGGCAGCGGCGAGGATCTGCTCACAGAGCTGCCGGCAGCCAGCCCATTCCCCCCGCCGGAAGCGGCCTGCCGCCTGTCGGGCCGAGAGGAGCGGCTGTTTTTTCGCCGGTTTTCCAAAGCCCTTAGCCATCTCCCCAGTGTAGGAGAACCTAGCTTTCTCTCACGATATGCCCACGATAGGGGCATTCCAAATTGGCGACAATCTTGAGCACTCCCCAGTTGGGGATCGACACAACAGACAGCTTCGCTATGCTCTGGAACCTGGGTCTGGTTGCGGCTTGGGATGGGTGTAAGGTTGCTCCTCTCAGGCTGTGGCCATGGCCTTCGCGGCCTTTAAAATGAGGTAATCCAACATGCCGGTGTTCTCTTCGCCGCGGTAGTTAAAAGTGGAGCGCACCAGCCACAGCCCCTTCCGAGTTCGGCAACAGAGGTTGAGCAGCGTGCGAGCCAGGATTTGGTGACGTGCCTGTAGGTCTTGGGCTGCATTGAAAACCTCCCCATCCCACTCCGGCGTCAGCACACGGCTGTTGTAAAGCACACGCCAAAGAGAACGGGACCAAAGCGGATTCGTGATGTCGAACCAGAACTGATAATCCGCCTGCAAACCTCGGTTGATATAGGCCACCGGCGTCGCCACCACGAGGTAGCGGGAATAGTCGGGCTCGAAGCGGCTGTTGCTGGGGGTTTGTCCCGAGCGGATCATGGCCAAAAAGGCACGATCCTCTTCCGCAGGAAAGGCCCGGCGAAACCGTTGTGCCGCGTCGATCAGCGCTTGCAGCAGCTCTTGGTCTTGGGGCAAATCCATCCCCTGGGCTAGGTGCTCGGCGAAAAACCGCTGGAAGAAAGCGGCCAGGGAGGGCCCGCCGCGGTAGCTGCGCAGCCAATCTAGCAGCTTCTGGTAGCGCTCCAGGTTGGCAAACCCCACCCGCTCCGGCTGTCGCACGGCGGTCTTGGGCCGCAGGGAACGCCCTACCGGGTCAAGGGTATCTTCGGCCAGCAAAGCCGCCCGGATGGGATCCAGATCCAACACCCTGCCCAGGAGCAGTCGCCAGGCCGGCAAGGTGGGAAAAGCTCCCCACTCGGGATGGGCCACTTCCGCCGCCGTCAGCAAAGCCCGCACCAGTGGGTAGCGGATCAACGCCGGGAAAGGGGCGATCGGCAAGACCTCCGGCAACTGCTCCTGCAAGCTCAAGCTCACCCCCGCATCCATGCGAGGCAGCAGGACGGCGATGCGAGAGGCCGGGATCCCGGCCCGCAAAAGCTGCCGGATCTGGGCAACCATCGCCTCCACCGCCGCGAATTGGGTCTCGCCCTCCAGCACCTGCACCCTTGGCAGCCTCTCTGCCAGAGGCTCCGTCAGGGGATGGTCAAACCGCGGATCCAGCACCCGCGCAATCTGCAGTCCCAGGCGGATCATGCCGGCTGAGCCGCGGTAGCTCCCCTCCAGAAGCTGAACCTGGGTGTTTTCCCTCAGAAAGCGAGCCACGGCCTCTGGGATCCCCGTCAAAGAGACCCCGCCGCCGATGGTATAGCTGAAAAACTGGCTTTGCAGATGGGCTTGCCCTTGCCGGTAAAACTCCAGCGCCACCCCGCAACTGTCCTCCGCCTGATCCACGATCAGGTGATCCCACTCCTGCCAAAACTCCGCCAGCGGCAGGATGTGCTCGCCAAACAGCCGGATTTGCAGGCCGAAGTCCAGGGATCCCAGCCGCAACCCCACCTCCCACAGCCGCTCCACACAACAGCCCATCGCCTGCAAGGCCTCTGCCCGCCCCGGATCCCCCTCCGCCGGCCAGGCCGCCGCCAGCCGGGATCCCACCGCTTCCGCCGCCAAACCCGAAGCCCCCGCAATATAGGCAGCGCTGCTGATCTGATCCCAAATCTGGAACTCCTCCAGCCCAAGATCGGCAAAGACCTCCCCATGCCGCGGACACAAAGCACAGGCTCGCCCACAGAGAAATTGGGCCAGATCCTTGGCCAAGGGAATTGGCTCAAACGAGCGCGGCAACTGGGGAACCCGCTCGCACACCTGCGGCCAGTGATCGGCCAGAGAGCGCCCCACCCGCTGCAAAAACGTCTCGATCCGCCACGGGCCCACCCAGCTCGAGCTGAGCTGCTGTAAGCGCCGCAACACCCCCTCTGCCTGCCGCTGGCTGCGCACCAAAAACAAGATCCGGCCCGGATCGGTTCCCGCCCGCAACAAATCCAGGTAGCGATCTACACAAGCCTGGGTCAGCCCGCTGCCCGCCCACCCCATCACACTCCTAAAAGGAGGTGGCTCTTGCCGTCGATAGCTCTTTTCGCCCACCAGAGCGGCTTTCACAGTCGCTGCCCCCCGACCGAGCCATTTTCTCGGCAAAATCTGGACAAACAGGTCTTCACCTCATTATGATGTACTACTGTTGCCAATTAAGTCCGCCCGCTCTGACGACGGCTCTCGGCAACCTAGCGTACTGCTAAACCAGATACTGCCTCTTTGCAGGTAAGTCTGAGCAGTCTTTGAAAGCAGTTTGGCGTGTGATTTGAGGGTGAATTAAGCAAAGGGAGCAGCGCTGCTGGCGCTGTTTGGCCTGCGGGGATCCAAAGATTCCTTTTCGTTGCTTTTTCGCCTGAGCGGGCAGCCTCAGCTAGTCCTGAGCTTCCTGCTGCCGCGCCGTTGCTGCCTGGATCCGGCTCATTGAGCCAGTTGCAAGCTGACAGAAGCGAGTCGCAGAGGCTCGAGAGGAGGTTCTCGTGGCGCTTGGCATCCTTGGAAGAAAAGTCGGCATGACCCAGATCTTCTCTCCGGAAGGGTTGGCCATTCCGGTCACGGTCGTGCAGGCGGGGCCTTGCACGGTAACCCAGATCAAGACCCAAGCCACAGACGGCTACAACGCCGTGCAGTTGGGCTACTGGCCCACCGCCGAAAAGCACCTCACGCGAGCCCAGCGGGGCCACCTGAGCAAAGCGGGGGTGACGGAGCTGCTGCGCCACCTGCGCGAGTTCCGGGTCGACCAGCCAGAAGCTTACCAGTTGGGGCAAAAGATCACCGTCGAGATCTTCTCTCCGGGCCAGTTGCTGGATGTAGCCGGCACTTCCATCGGGCGGGGGTTTGCCGGCTACCAGAAGCGGCACCACTTTGGTCGCGGCCCCATGTCTCACGGCTCCAAGAACCACCGCCGACCGGGTTCTGTTGGCGCCGGCACAACCCCTGGCCGCGTGTTTCCGGGGCTACGCATGGCGGGCCGGATGGGAGGCTGCCGCGTCACCATTCGCAAACTGCAGTTGGTGCAGGTGGATCCGGAGCGGAACTTGCTGATCATCAAGGGCTCTGTGCCCGGCGTGGAAGGGGGGCTGCTGGAGATTACCCCTGCCAAGCAGGTGGGCAACAAACGCTAGGAAAGGGATCCCTGGCAAAGGCTGACCAGCATCTGCAAAGACGAGGAAACCATGGCAAGTTGTGTGGTGAAAAATTGGCAAGGGGAAACGGTGGGCAGCGCGGAGCTAAGCCTCAAAGTTGCCCGTCCCGAAACGGCCTCCCACATCCTCTATCTAGCTCTTCGCCGGCAGATGACCAACGCCCGCCAAGGCAACGCCCACACCAAGACCCGGGCTGAGGTGCGCGGTGGCGGCCGCAAGCCCTGGAGGCAAAAAGGCACCGGCCGGGCCCGCGCCGGCTCCATTCGCTCCCCCCTTTGGCGCAAGGGTGGAGTGATCTTCGGCCCCCGCAAGCGGGAGTACAACCTGGCCATGAACCGCAAAGAGCGGCAACTGGCTCTGCGCACTGCCCTGCAAAGCCGGGTGGAAGACCTGATCGTGGTGGAAGATTTCCAGGATCAGCTCAACCCGCCCAAGACTCGCGCCGTGGCCCAAGCTCTGCTGCGCTGGGGGGTGATGGAGGATCAGTCGGCACTGCTTATCGTCGCCGAGCGCTCGGAAGCCGTCGAGCGAGCCGTACGCAACATCGCCCGCGTCAAGCTGATCGGCCTGGATCAGCTCAATGTCTTTGATCTGCTCAACGTCGATTGGGTGCTGATTACCACCTCTGCCCTGGAGAAGCTCAAGGCCCGCTGGGGATCCGGCGCGGCAGCAGCAGCTCCAACCCAAGCCGATCGCCTTGAAGATCAGGCTCAGGCGGCAGAGCGAGAAGCTCGGCCAGTCGAACAAGCAGAAGGTCAAAGCCAGGAGCAGGAAGAGCAAGCAGAAGCTCAAGCCCAGCCAGAGGCTCCCCCGGCGCAGGCTGATCAGGCTAATCAAGTAGCTCTAGCAAACCCACAAGTTCAGGAAACCGAGGAAGAAGAGCTGGCCCAAGCACAAGAGCGAGAAGTTCAGGGACAAGCGGAACTAGCCCAAGAAGCAGAGCCCCTTGCCCAGCCGCCAGCTGGCGAGGAGGCCGAAACAGCCGCAGCAGAGGAGGAAGACAATGACTGAGAGCAAGCGGATCCTGGCCGATGTCCTGTTGCGTCCCGTCATCACCGAAAAGGCAACTGCCCTGATGGAACAGCGCAAATACGTCTTTGAAGTGATGCCCACTGCCACCAAGCCGCTCATCCGAGCTGCCGTCGAGGAGATGTTTGGGGTGCGGGTCACCGCCGTCAACACCCTTAAACTGCCCCGCAAGCAGCGGCGGGTAGGCCGTTCTGTCGGCTATCGCAGCCGTCCCAAGCGAGCCATCGTGACCTTGGCCGAAGGCGACTCCATCACCCTCTTCCCCGACACCTAACCAAACCCCTCTTCCCGCTTCGAGTTTTATTGCCACCCGTCCTTCACCCCCCCTCGAGCCATGGGCATTCGTACCTTCCGACCCTATACCCCCAGCACCCGCCACATGACGGTCTCCAACTTCGAGGAGCTGTCGCGGGACGAAAACGGCAAGCGGCCCAGACCGGAGAAGTCGCTGCTGCAATTCATCCACCGCAAAAAAGGGCGCAACAACCGCGGCGTCATCACCTGCCGCCACCGAGGCGGCGGCCACAAGCGGCTCTACCGCATCATCGACTTCCGCCGCGACAAGCGCGGGATCCCGGCCACCGTCAAGACCATCGAGTACGATCCCAACCGCAGCGCCCGCATCTGCTTGGTGGAATACGAAGATGGCGAGAAGCGATACATCCTCGCTCCCCGCAACCTCGAGGTGGGAGCCACCATTATGGCGGGGCCCGATGCCCCCTTTGAGCTTGGCAACGCCATGCCCCTGGAGCGGATCCCGCTGGGGACGGTGGTTCACAACGTGGAGCTGTATCCCGGCCGCGGTGGGCAAATTGTTCGCGCCGCCGGGGCCGGCGCCCAAGTAGTAGCCAAAGAGGGCAAGTATGTCTCCCTCAAGCTGCCCTCCGGCGAAGTCCGCATGATCCGAGGCGAGTGCTACGCCACCATCGGCCAAGTGGGAAATGTTGACCACAGCAACCTCAGCCTCGGCAAAGCGGGGCGTAGCCGCTGGCTAGGTCGCCGTCCCCACGTGCGCGGCTCGGTGATGAACCCTGTCGATCACCCCCATGGCGGTGGGGAAGGAAAAGCCCCCATCGGCCGCAGCACCCCTGTCACCCCCTGGGGCAAGCCCACCCTGGGATACAAAACCCGCAAACGCAACAAACCCAGCAACAAGTTCATCGTGCGCGGTCGCCGTCGTGGCGGCCGCCGGGACAAGAGCGGGAGGGCCGCTCAATAAGAGTCCGGCCATCTGCTGCGCCCCTGAATTTTCTTTTTCTTTCGACCCTTACCAGCTTGCCAGACTGTTGAGGTTGCTATGGGACGTTCACTCAAAAAAGGCCCTTTTGTCGATGCCAAGCTGCTTCTCAAAATCGAGAAGATGAACGAGCGCAATGAGAAGCACATGATCAAAACCTGGTCGCGAGCCAGCACCATCCTGCCCGTCATGATCGGCCACACCATCGCCGTGCACAACGGCAAGCAGCACGTGCCCATCTACATCACCGATCAGATGGTGGGCCACAAGCTGGGGGAGTTCGTCCCCACCCGTACCTTTCGCGGCCACGCGGGCAGTGACAAAAAAGCTGCCCGCCGTTAAGTCCAGCAACGAACAGAAGAGGCAATAAGCTAGGAGAGCGCCATGGCCGATCCATCCCCTGAAATCAAAGCGGTAGCTCGCTACATCCGCATGTCCCCCTATAAGGTGCGGCGCGTGCTGAACCAGATCCGGGGGCGCACCTATGCCGATGCCCTGATCCTGTTGGAGTTCATGCCCTACGCCGCCTGTGAGCCGGTTCGCAAGGTGCTGCGCTCGGCGGTGGCCAATGCCGAACACAACAACGGCCTGGATCCTCGGGACCTGGTCATCAGCAAGGCCTACGCTGACCAGGGGCCGACGCTGAAGCGATTTCGCCCCCGCGCCCAAGGTCGTGCCTACCCAATCCGCAAGCGCACCTGCCACATTACCATCGCCGTCCGGCCCATAGAACCTGAAGCGGCGACGGCCTCCTAGACGCCTGTACCCCCAGACTTTACCCCTCAACTGACACCACCATGGGACAGAAGATTCACCCCACCGGTTTCCGCCTTGGCGTTATTAAGGAACATCGCAGCCGCTGGTTTGCCGATCCAGCTCGCTACCCAGCCCTGCTGCGAGAGGACGATCTCATCCGCGCCTACCTGACCAAGCAGTTGAGCAGCGCCGGCCTGGCCGACATTCAAATTGAACGCAAAGCGGATCAGATCGACCTCGAGATCCGAGCCGCTCGCCCTGGAGTGGTGGTTGGTCGTGGGGGATCCGGCCTCGACGCCCTGCGCCAGGGCCTGCAGAAAGAGCTGAGCTCACACGGTAGCCCCGAGCGAACCATTCGCATCAATGTAGTAGAGGTCACCCGTGCCGATGCCGAGGCGGTTTTGCTGGCAGAAAACATCGCCCAGCAGTTGGAGCGGCGGATCGCCTTTCGCCGCATCGTGCGCCAGGTCATCCAGCGGGCCCAGCGGGCGGGGGTGCAAGGGATCAAAATTCAAATTGCCGGGCGGCTGAACGGAGCCGAGATCGCCCGCACCGAATGGACCCGGGAAGGGCGGATCCCTTTGCACACCCTGCGGGCAGATATCGACTATGCCGACCACATCGCTCAGACCACCTTTGGTGTCATTGGGGTCAAGGTCTGGGTTTTCAAAGGAGAAGTTCTCCCCGGGCAGGAACGGCCCGAACAAAAAGTTCCCCTGCAACAGCCCAAGCGGCGGCAGCAGCGGCGGCGGCCCACTTTTGAAGACCGCTCAGCAGTGGAGGCCTGAGGGCCAGCACCCGAAAATCCAGGGATCCCCATCGCAGTTGATTTAAGGAACGGCCATGTTAAGCCCCAAACGAACCAAATACCGCAAGCAACAGCGCGGGCGCATGAAAGGCAAAGCGACTCGCGGCAACCGCATCAACTTTGGGGAATACGGCCTTGTGGCTCTAGAACCCGCCTGGATCACCGCGCGGCAGATCGAGGCCAGCCGTCGGGCCATGGCCCGCTACGTCCGGCGGGGAGGCCAAATCTGGATCCGCATCTTTCCCGACAAGCCCGTTACCCAACGGCCTGCCGAAACCCGCATGGGATCCGGCAAAGGCAACCCCGAATACTGGGTTTGCGTCGTCAAGCCGGGCCGTATCCTCTTCGAGATGGGAGGAGTTCCTGAAGCCACGGCCCGAGAGGCGATGCGCCTTGCCGCCCAAAAGCTGCCGATCAAAGTCAAGTTTGTAACCAAGGCTAACTTTGAGGAGCCGGAACCTGTTCAGAAAGCAGCTCCAGAAACAACAGAAGTAGCAGCCAGCGCTATTTGAGGGAGGAGAGTTGAGCCATGCCCATGCCTAAAATTGCCGACGCTCGCGCCCTATCCGACGAAGAATTGAGCCAGGAGATCTACGCCGTCAAGAAAGAGCTGTTCGAGCTGCGTTTGCAGCAGGCCACGCGGCAGTTGAACCAGCCCCATCTCATTCGCCTGCGCAAACACAAGCTGGCCCAACTGCTGACCGTTGAGTCAGAGCGCAAGCGCGGCAAGTCCTTGTCCTCAACTCAGACCCAGAAGGAGGAGTAATGCCTGCTCGCGAAAAGATCGGCGTTGTCGTCAGCAACAAGATGCAAAAGACAGTGGTCGTTGCTGTGGAAAACCGGGTTGCCCACCCCAAATACGGCAAAATCGTCGTCAAAACCAAAAAGTTTAAGGCCCACGACGAAGAGAACCGCTGTCAAGAAGGGGATCTGGTGCGCATTACGGAAACCCGTCCCCTCAGCCGCACCAAGCGTTGGCGAGTGGCCGAAATCATACGGGAGGTCAAGAAACTATGATTCAGCAGCAGACCATGTTAACGGTAGCTGACAACACCGGCGCCCGCAAGCTGATGTGCATCCGCGTCCTGGGCAGCAGTGGCCGTCGCTACGCCAGCCTGGGAGATGTGATCGTTGGCGTCGTCAAAGACGCCCTGCCCAATATGCCGGTCAAAAAATCCGACGTCGTCAAGGCTGTGGTCATCCGCACCGTCGATACGGTACGCCGCCCCGACGGCATGTGCATCCGCTTCGACGACAACGCTGCCGTGATCATCAACGACGACGGCAACCCCCGCGGAACCCGCGTTTTCGGCCCTGTAGCCCGCGAGCTGCGGGAGAAAAACTTCACCAAGATCATCTCCCTTGCCCCGGAGGTTCTGTAATGGTTCGTCCCCTCAAGCCCAGCCAAATTCGACGGCTGATTCGGCAGACCGGCGTTCGCAAGCACCGCAACAGCCTACGCTACAAAATGCGCATCAAGAAGGGAGATACCGTCCAGGTGATCTCCGGCGACGACAAAGGCAAAATCGGCGAGGTGCTGCAGGTTTTTCCCGAACGCAACATGGTCTTGGTGGAAGGGGTAAACATAGTAACCTACCACCGCAAGCCGCAACGGGAAGGCGAAAGTGGTCGCATCGAGACCAAAGAAGCCCCGATCCACGCCTGCAAGGTGATGCTCTATTCCAAGAAGCAGGAAGTGGCCAGCCGTATTGGCTATCAAATCACCGCCGATGGCCGCAAAGTCCGTGTCCTCAAGAAAACCGGCGAGATCCTCGACTAGCCGTCCCTTTTTCGATAGAGCTCTGACCCAGCCCAGAGCCCCCAGGAGAACCGACCATGCCCCAGCGTCTGCAAATCCTCTACAACACCGTCATCGTTCCCAAGCTGCAAAAAGAGTTGGGCTACACCAACATCCATCAGGTGCCGCGTCTGGAAAAGATCGTGATCAATCGCGGCCTGGGAGATGCCTCCCAAAACGCCAAGGCCCTGGAATCCTCCATCGCCGAGATCAGCGCCATCACGGGCCAGCGTCCGGTGATTACCCGCGCCAAAAAGGCGATTGCCAGTTTCAAAATCCGCAAGGGCATGCCGGTTGGCCTGATGGTGACCCTGCGGCGGGAGCGCATGTACGCGTTTTTGGATCGGCTGATCAACATTGCCCTCCCTCGTATCCGCGACTTCCGTGGCGTCAGCCCCAAATCTTTTGATGGGCGGGGCAACTACACCCTTGGTATTCGCGAGCAACTGATCTTCCCCGAAATCAACTACGACTCTGTAGACCAGATCAGAGGTATGGACATCTCCATTGTGACCACCGCCGAAACCGACGAAGAGGGCCGTGCCCTGCTCAAAGAGTTTGGCATGCCCTTTGCCTCTTAAGGTTTGCCCATCTGCAATTGTCTCGACTTGATCGATCTTCCGAGGAGCACCGACCCACCCATGGCCCACACCAACGACACGATCGCCGACATGCTCACCCGCATTCGCAATGCCACCATGGCTCGGCATGAATCGGTGGCGGTCCCGGCCACACGCATGACCCGCAGCATCGCTCGCGTTCTTCATGAGGAAGGTTTTGTGAGCGACTGGAAGGAAGAGGGAGAAGGGATCCACGCTCAGCTTGTGTTGCGGTTGAAGTACAAGGGCAAAGGTCGTAAGCCGATCATCAATGGCCTGAAGCGGGTGAGCCGGCCCGGGCTGCGAGTTTACTGCAACCACAAAGAACTGCCTCGGGTGTTGGGAGGAATTGGGATTGCCATCATCTCCACCTCCAACGGCATCATGACCGACCGGGATGCTCGCAAGCAGGGCATCGGCGGCGAAGTGCTCTGCTACGTCTATTGAGTTGTTCTCTTGCCAGGAGTTGGCCCATGTCTCGCATTGGCAAACGCCCCATCGCCCTTCCTGCCAAGGTAGAGGTTCAGATCGAGGGGCAGCAGATCTCGGTAAAAGGCCCGAAGGGAGAACTGTCTCGCAGTTTGCCCCCCTTGATTGCGGTGCATCAAGAAGCCCAGACGCTCAAGGTCAGCCGGGTCAACGAGTCTCGCCCGGCCCGCCAACTGCACGGCCTCTGCCGCACCTTGGTTGCCAACATGGTGGACGGCGTATCTAGGGGATTTGAGCGCAGGCTGGAATTGGTGGGTGTGGGCTACCGGGCTTCCACCCAGGGCAACAAGTTAATCTTGAACGTTGGCTACAGCCACCCAGTGGAGATCCCTTTCCCGCCAGGGATCCAAATAGTGGTTGAGGGCAACAACGTCATCGTCGTCTCAGGTATCGACAAAGAGCTGGTGGGCAACACGTCGGCGCGGATTCGGGCCGTCCGTCCGCCAGAGCCCTACAAGGGCAAAGGGATTCGCTATGTAGGGGAACAGGTTCGTCGCAAAGCAGGTAAATCCGGGAAGGCCAAGAAGTAGCTATGAAAATCACTCGCAAAGCTGCCACCCAACGTCGCCATCGCCGCATTCGCCGCAAGGTCTTCGGGACGCCCGAGCGGCCCCGTTTGGCCGTGTTTCGCTCCCATCGCCACATCTACGCCCAGGTGATCGACGATGTAGCCCAGCACACTTTAGTCTCTGCCTCCACGCTGGACAGAGAGCTGCGGGAAGCCTTCAAAGACATTGGCACGGCCACCCGAGAGGCTGCCGCCGTGGTGGGTCGCTCCGTCGCCCAACGGGCCTTACAGGCAGGCATTTGTCAAGTGGTGTTCGACCGCGGCGGCAAGCTCTACCACGGGCGTGTCCAGGCCCTGGCGGAAGCCGCCCGCGAAGCAGGCTTACAGTTCTAGGCCCTGAGGAGATGGCATATGGCTGAGCAAAGAGAACGTCGCAGAAGCAAAAAGAGCCGCGAAGAGCAGACTAGCGAGTGGCAGGAGCGGGTCATCCAGATCCGGCGCGTCACCAAAGTAGTTAAGGGCGGCAAAAAGCTGAGCTTCCGGGCCGTGGTGGTGGTGGGCAACGAGCGCGGCCAGGTGGGGGTTGGCGTGGGCAAAGCCAACGACGTCATCGGGGCTGTGCGCAAAGGAGTTGTGGATGGCAAAAAGCACCTAATCGAAGTGCCCCTCACCAAGGGTCTGTCTGTACCCCATCCCATGCGGGGATCAGGCGGTGGGGCCACTGTCCTGGTGATGCCGGCAGCTCCCGGGACAGGGGTCATCGCCGGGGGAGCGGTGCGCACGGTTCTGGAGCTGGCGGGCGTGCGCAACAGTCTGGCTAAGCAACTGGGATCCAGCAACCCCCTCAACAACGCCCGTGCCACCATTGACGCGCTGCGGCGGATGCGCACCTTTGAGCAGGTAGCTGAAGATAGAGGGATCGACGTGCGCCGCCTGTTTGGTAAGTAACAGCAAGTTAGCCGGAGGTCAGTATGCGACTAGAAGACATTCGCCCCCAACCAGGTTCGACGCGGCGGCGACGACGCCTGGGCCGTGGCATCGCTGCTGGACAGGGAGCCTCCTGTGGCAAGGGAATGCGGGGACAGAAGGCGCGCAAAGGAGGCGGTCCCCGGCCCGGCTTTGAGGGAGGCCAGACCCCCCTCTATCGGCGGCTGCCCAAGCTCAAGCACTTCCCCCGCTACGTGCGGCGCCCCCAGTACACCCTGATCAACCTGCGCGCTTTGGCCAAGTTGCCCGCTGGCAGCGAGGTCAGCTTGGAAAGCTTGATGGATTTGGGGATCGTGACCACCAACGATGGCCCGCTGAAGATCTTGGGAGACGGGGAAGTGGGCGTGCCCCTGACGATCAGAGCGGCTGCCATCACCCCCTCAGCCCGAGCCAAGGTCGAGGCAGCCGGGGGTCGGGTGGAGCTCGTGGGATCCCAGACTGCTTCCGCTGGATCCTAAAATTGGGCTGCAGTTTGCAGCTTCTCTATTTTGCCGACTTTCCCACCGGCAGCGTAGAGTGGTAAATAGCTCACCTTGCCTTTCCCTTCCGCGAGGTTTTCTAGATTTATGGCTGACCCACGAGGCTCCGCTCCCTCCGCCCAAGAGACCTTCATGCAGATGGCCATGGCTTCTGGCCTGCGCAGACGTCTGTTTCTTACCCTAGGCCTGTTGCTGTTGGTGCGGCTGGGCATTTACATTCCCATCCCCAGTATTGACCGAGCTCGCTTTGCCGCCGAAGCCGCCAACAGCCCTGTGTTTGGCTTTCTGGATGTCTTCTCGGGCGGCGGTATCTCCGCTTTGGGGATCTTCGCCCTCGGCATCCTGCCTTTCATCAACGCCTCCATCATCATGCAACTGCTGGTCTCGGCCATTCCGGCCCTGGAGAACCTGCAGAAAAACGAGGGGGAGCAGGGGCGGCGACAGATTTCCCAGTACACCCGCTACGTTACCCTGATTTGGGCCATCATCCAGGGCATCGGCATCTCCTTCTGGGTGCGGGAGTTCGCCAACACCAGCAACGAGTTGGCCTTTGTGGCCTCCACCACCCTGGCCCTGACGGCAGGTTCCATGTTTGTCATGTGGTTGGGGGAGATGATCACGGAGAAGGGGGTGGGCAGTGGGCCGTCGCTGTTGATCTTCGTCAACATTGTCGCCACGCTGCCCCGCGCTCTGGGCCAGACCATCAGCCTAGCCCGTGCTGATAGCAGCACCATCGGCGGCATCTTGGTGTTGATGGCCGTCTTCCTAGCCACCATTGTCGGCATTGTCTTCGTCCAGGAGGGCAGCCGCAAAATCCCTATTGTCTACGCCAAGCGCCAGGTGGGCAACAAGCTATTCCGTGAGCAGAAGAGCTACCTGCCCCTGCGGCTAAACCAGGGGGGCGTGATGCCGATCATCTTCGCCTACTCGGTGATGTCCCTGCCCTTTGCCTTGGCCCAGTACACCCAGAACCTGACTTTGGTGCAGGTGGCCAACCTTTTGGCCCCTACCTCTTGGTTTTACATTCCCTTCTACTTCGTGCTGATCCTCCTCTTCAGCTATTTCTACGCCTCTTTGATCATTAACCCGGTGGATCTGGCGCAGAACCTGAAGAAGATGGGGGCCAGCATTCCGGGAGTCCGCCCGGGCAAGGCCACTGCTGAGTACATCGAAGGGATCCTCAACCGGCTGACCCTGCTGGGGGCCTTGTTCTTGTGTGCGGTGGCCATCATCCCGACGACGGTGGAGCGGGCGACCGGCATCACCACTTTTCAGGGCTTGGGGGCAACTTCGCTGCTGATCCTGGTGGGGGTGGCGATCGAGACCTCCAAACAGATCCAGACCTACGTCATTTCGCAGCGTTACGAAGGGATGGTCAAGCAATAGTGCCGAGGTTAATCTTTTTGGGGCCGCCGGGAGCGGGCAAGGGCACCCAGGCAGAGCGGCTGGCAGCGATCTACCACACGCCCAAAATTTCTACAGGCGACCTGCTGCGGGCAGAGGTGAAAGCCCAAACGCCGCTGGGGTGCCAGGCTAAGGTGTACATGGATGCGGGAGAGCTGGTGCCTGACGAGGTGTTAATTGGGATGGTGAAGGGCCAGTTGCAACACTCGCCAGCGCAGGGCTGGATCCTGGACGGCTTCCCCCGCACCCTGGCGCAGGCGGAGGCTTTAGAAGAGCTGTTGCGGGAGTTGGGGCAAGACTACGACCACGTTCTCAACCTGGAAGTGCCGGACGACGTGGTGGTGGCACGGCTGTTGGCCCGCGGCAAGGAGCAGGGGCGCAGCGACGATGCCGATGAGGCGGTGATCCTCAAACGCTTGCAGGTGTATCGGGAGCAGACGGCTCCGCTGATCGACTTTTACGAGGCCAGGGGTCGTCTGCGACGGATCGATGGCAACCAGCCGATGGAATCGGTACAAGAACATCTGCGGGCTCTCTTGGAAGGCTTCAGGAGGACAGCGTGATCAAGACGGGGGCGGGAAATCTCTCCCCGCGGCGGGGCATGCAGCTCATTGAGATCAAGTCCCGCCGGGAGGTGGAGAAGATGCGGCGGGCCGGGCGGGTGGTGGCCCAGGTGCTGCAGGAAATTGCCGAGTGTCTGGAGCCAGGCTGGACAACGGCAGACATCGATGCCTATGCCGAGCGGCGGGTAGCGGAGTTGAATGCCCTGCCCAGCTTCAAGGGCTACTACGGCTTTCCCGCCTGTGTCTGTGTCAGCGTCAACCATGAGGTGGTACACGGGATCCCCAGCCCCCGCAAAGTGGTGCAGCCGGGGGACATCGTCAAGGTGGATTTTGGCGCCATGGTCGAAGGCTGGCATGCCGACTCTTGCATCACCATTGGCCTGGAGCCCCTCGGCGATGCCGCCCGCGACCTGATCGACACAGCGGCCAAAGCGCTGCAGACGGGCATTGACCACGTGCGCCACGGCGTCTGGCTGCAGGATGTCTCAGGCGCCATCGAGGACTACATCCAGGGGCGGGGCTACTCCGTGGTGAAGCAGTACGTCGGCCACGGCGTGGGGCGCAACTTGCACGAGGAGCCGCAGTTTCCCCACTACCGCACCCGCGACCTTCCCAATCCCAAGCTGCGCTCCGGCATGACGGTGGCAATCGAGCCGATGGTGAATGCAGGGGGAGAGGCCACGCGGGTGCTCTCGGATGGCTGGACGGTGGTGACGGTGGACGGCTCTTGGTCGGCCCAGTTTGAGCACACGGTCTTGATCACGGACTCTGGGGCTGAGATTTTGACGGATCGCACCCCTTTTCAGTCCTAGGGATCCCTTGCTGAAGGGCGGCAACGGCTAGGATAGAAGAGGTGGAGTATTGTTTCGGCTCTTAACTCGCTCTTAACAGGGCGGGTTTCCTATCGATATTTCTGTTGTGTTGTTTTTTAAGGAGGGTTCCTTGTCTAAAGAAGACGCCATTGAAGTGGAAGGGGTGGTTACCGAGTCCTTGCCCAACGCCATGTTCCGGGTGGACCTGGACAACGGCTTTAACGTCCTTGCCCACATCTCCGGCAAGATCCGCCGCAACTACATCAAGATCTTGCCCGGCGACCGGGTCAAGGTAGAGCTCAGCCCCTATGACCTGAACAAAGGGCGCATCACTTACCGCCTCAAGAAAAAGTAGCCGTCTGGCCTTAGCTGGGGCCGCTGAGCATGAAGGAGCTGAGCCAAGTTCTCAAAACCGGCCTCTGGGTTGCGGCCGGCGGGGTAAGTGCCCTGGCCGTGCTCAACGCCTGGATCGCTTCTCGAACCCAGCCTCTGCCCAGCCTCTTGCCGGGGGAGGAGAGGCACTATTTTTGGCGCGGCCACCGTCTGTTTTACAAGGTTGCGGGATCCGGCCAGCCCTTGTTGCTGCTGCACGGCATCGGGGCCGGCTCTTCCAGCTACGAGTTTCGCGCCGTGATGGCGGAGTTGGGCCAGCACTATCAGGTTTACGCTTTGGATTTGTTGGGTTGGGGCAACTCGGAGCGCCCCGATCTGGAGTACACCGGCCACCTATATGTCCGGATGATCGGGGATTTTGTCGGCCAGGTGATC
>NZ_JANSHG010000014.1:0-25466 GCF_047461555.1 Synechococcus sp. WC101 | reverse complement strand
AGCGATTGAGGATAACTGGAACTTCTTGCTGAAGCAGTCTCATTAGCAAACTTTGCGTTTAAGCTCCTCTCTAGGATAAGCCCTAATTGTCTCAATCGTGCCCCTAGGTCAGGGCTGAAACAACTCGGGCGGGGCCAGGTCATAGCTAAACGCCTCAGCTTCAAAGTGGCCGCTCATGCCCACCACTTGCCATTCGGCGCTGCGATTTCCCTGCTGGAAGCGCAACCGCTGCGCCCGCAGCGGTACTACCTGGAGGACCTCGGCTGGAAACGCCTGGTACTCTCCCAGGTACTGCCGGGGATCCGGCGGCAGGTCGGCACTGCTTTCGATTTGAATCCAAAACACTCGTCCCGCCTGGTTGCCGTAGGCCCGGATCTGCTCTTGGCCTTGGTAGTGCTCCACGCCGCGCAGCCGCTGCCGCCCCACTTGCATAGACTTAGCCCACTCCGGCAAGGGATCCCCCAAGCTAATCGGCCAGGCTGGTGCACCCAACCCCAACCAACACAACAGCAGCAGAACCCAGACCCAGGGCCAGCGGCGTGTCCTTCGATGGGCAGGGATCCCTTGGGCAACCATCACTTTCCTCCGCAGTTAACTCGAGGCTTCAGAAGAGGGGATCGGCCTCAGCGCAGGCGAAAGCCGATCCGCCCCCTTTCAATATCAAAGGCAACGTCGGCGTTGAAAAACAGGGGCATGCCCAACAGCTGCACTCTCTGGTTGCCGTTAACAAAAATCCGATCCCGGCTGGGCGTTACCGGAAAGCCAACCCGGATGCGGTAGTCAAAGGCTCCTCCCAGCACAGCTCGCCACTCCGAGCCTGGGGGTAGGGTAGCGGTGGGAAAAGGAGCGGATCCCAATAGTCGAACGTTGAGGAAGATGTCGGAAGCGCCGCTGTCAAATACGGTGGGGCTGAGGACATTTTGAATAGAAGTGTTGCCAATGCTGTAGGCCACTTGCAGAGCTTCATCCCGCCAGATGGGCGTGCCATCGGGAAAGCTACCCACCTGGGGCAGTTGCCGGAAACTGAAGCCGGCGGTGTTGGCCTCGGTCAGGCCGACGGTGAAAAGGCCCTGAGCAGACTCAAAGCCGCCGGTTTGGATGATGTACCCCGAGCGGAAATTGCCCGGCAGGCGGGTGAGGGGACTAAACAAGTTGCGATCGGGGCTGCGCTCGTCCAAAGAGGTGCCGAGGATCCCGGCAAAGGGGCGCCCTGGCCCAAACAGGTTGTCGGAGCAGGTAGCCACCAGGGGCTCCACACAGGTGATTTGGTCGATCAACTGAATCGTGACCGGCTCCCGGCTCTGGATCCCGCCCAAGCTGAAGGGAGCGCGAGCCAGCACTCCGAGAAATTGCGTGCCATCGGCGAAGGTTACCGTGGAAGGGATCCCTGTCCGCTCCAGGCCAAAGCGCCCCGCCGCCGAGGACAGAATGCGCAGACCTGCCGAGCCGCTATCTAGCAAAACTTCAACCTCGCTCCCGGCCACCCCCACCCTCAAACCCAGCAACCTAAAGCGGCTGTTGCCCAGAGTGCGCACCGGCATGGGGAGCGACTGGCTGCCCGGCTCGGGCGGAGGGGGGATCAGTCCGGGAGGGGAGGTCACAGAGCCCTTGAGGCTAGAACAGGCGATCCCCAGCAGCACCGCCAGCGCCAGCACCAGCCCCCTTAGCCTGCGCCAGATTTCCACCGTCCAGGCTTTCCTCGGGAGCTGCGATCCTGTCTGCATCAGATCCACTCCTCCAGCCACCAAGCGCTCGAGCAGGGAAAACCGGCCTATGCCAACCCCCCCTGCCCCTAGCTTGCCGAGGGGGCTGCCAAGGCGCGCAGTGCTCGGATATGCCGGCCAAGAACAGTGTAGCCAGAGCCCGAGGCGGGATCCCCCCCTCTGCTAGCGGGACGGGTTCTCGCCCTGCGGGCTAGCCTCCGGCATCAGACAGCCGAGGGCATCACACCCTGCTGGCCCCTCTGCGGTTAGGGCGAGGTTGCGGTCATAGCGCGCCAGCGCCTCGTAAAAGTTGTCGGTCTTTCGTCTTTGCTTGACCTCGGCCATCAGCCGCTCGTAGGTGGCCTTGTCGATTTTCTCGAAGGGCAAGCGGGGGAAGGGAGCGTCGAAGCGGGCCAGCAGTGCTGCGCTGATGTAGCCCTCGTCGTCGCGGATGGCCTCGTAAATTCGGGATCCCAGCGCTTCGATCTCGTCCTCGCGCAGCTCGATGGTGGCGGAGGTGTTGTGGGTGGTGTAGTACTTTTGCACCTGCATGTAGAAGTCAAACTGAGCCAGGGCAGAGAAGCGCTCAACCTCAATCTCCTCGGCGCCCGGCAAATTGGCCCACTCCACCTCCACCGGCAGCTCCACCAACCACTCGGTGCAGCGGGGATCAAAGGGGTCGTTGAGCAGGTTGCCGTTTTCATCCTTATCAGACTGGGCGGGCACCACCGAGTAGCCGTAGTCCAGACAGGCGAGGGCCACGGGGTCGTTTTTGGCAAAGGTGATGCGGCGGATGTAGCGCTGGGCCTTGGGCGGGTGCCAGCCGGGGGAGGCGTTGGTGAGCAGGGACTTGGTGCCGGCGGGCTGAACAGTGGTGCAGCGGTTGGGACGGCGCAACCCGTGGCGGTCGCAGTAGTCCCAGACCACGCGGTGGACGACCTCCTTCCAAAAGCTGAGGTATTCCCGCTCCTGCTGCTTGAACTCCTGCCCCAGGGGCGTATCGGGCCTTCCTGCTTGCCACCAGCGCAGCCAGTCCACCCCAAAGGCTTTGACGCAAAAGTCAAACAGACCGGTAAACGAGACGCCCACGATGGGATCCCACTCCCGCGAGCGCTGGAAGCGGGGCTCGACAAAGCGGTGGTGCAGCAGCGCCGCAGCCGACAGGGCCCCTGCCGTAAAGGCCTCCTCTTGCTCCTGGCGGTTGTGGGGATCTAGCCGGTTGAGGTGGATCTCGGCCAGATTGCAGTGGAAGTCGCATCCGATGATCTCACCGCAGTTGTGGACAACCAACCCATTGGCATCAAAGCAGCTTGGGCCGGGCACGGTGCAGTCATAGACCGGTTCCACGCCGTCGGGCTCCAGGGCTGCAACTGTAACCGTAAACCGCTCCCGGTTGAGCCGGCGCTGGTAGCTGCCGAGCAGTTCACCTAGCTTCTGAGCTTTGCGCGGTTCTCGAAAGCCCACCACTGCCTGAAACTGGTGCAGGTTGTCCCCGCTAATGACCAGCTCGTGCTGCACCTGGCAGGCGTAGGGGGCTGGCTGGCGCTTGCTATCAGGCAGCAGACGATACCCAGCGGGACGGCGATTCTCGTAGATGACCGAGACAATCCCTAGACGCGCCAGCATGCGCTGCACAGCTTTGAGGGTGTCCAGGTTGCTTTGGGAAAGCCGCACACTAACTCCCTTCTCTTGACCGCCCTGCACACTGCCGTCTGCGTCAAACAGGCCGCACAAAAAGCCGCGGTGGAAATCAAAGCTTGTGGCTTCCAGTGCCGCAGTCATTTGCTTCTGTCCTGGAGCCATGCCGAACTTAGCTGCCAGTTTCGCCAAGCCGGTGGAATGGATAACCCGGCACTTCAGCTTGGGGTGATAATAGGTCTCTGGCGGGCGAGGTTCGTACCCTACCGCAGCCTGCAACAACTGAGCCGCATGGAGGCTCATCTCCTGCTGCGTATCCTGCCAATAGCGCAGTACAGCCGTGTCATTCCACTGGGTTGTGGCAAGGCTGCCGTCGCCCAGCAAATTCCCCAAGAGCCAGCCTTCCTCCCAGGTCCCCTCACCATCCCAGGGGGTTAGGTCGCGATGGTTGTGCAGCAGAATGCGGTCGCCCGGGCGGAGCCCTTCTGCCGGCACCCATTCCGTGTATTGCGCCTTTGGAGTCTGGGCAATGACTTTGAGAACACGATGGTTGCCCGTCAGCCGAAGAGAAAATCCCTCCTGGGTCACCAGCTTGAGCACGGGCTTGGTGCCGGAGTAGAAAAACCCCTCTGGGGTCGTGCTGAATAGCTCGCCGTTGACGTAGGTGCTGTGCTGCTTGCCAATAAGGTCTTTCACCTGGCGCGGGCCGTCGCCCGTGTGGATCCAAGTGTCTGCGGTAACGCAGGGGTTCAGCCCATACCGTTGCACCCTATGCCACGTTGGCGGTTGGACAGACGGAGAGCTACTAGCTGCCTGCCGCTCCTCTATCCAGCGCCTAGCTCCCTCGGGTCCCTCCGAGGCATAGACGTTGAGGAACTCCCGCTTCAGCTCGGGGGTGTTGATTAGGTCGGCGTTGGCCCGCGCTACGGCTTCCCCAGCCCACTGGATAGCCCCCTCGCCGGAGTAAAACTGCTTGCGCACGGCAGCAATGCACTCTTCCCGCGTTGGCTTGCGGTGAAATACCCGGGTGTGGTTGGCCATGCGCAGGGCATCTCGCTCAGGGTCAATTCTCCAGTTGCCCTGCTCGTCCTGCTGCCAGAGATTGTCTTTGGCGCTAGATCCCAGCTCGTCGTCGGCGGCAAACTGGCGCATACCTGCACTACGGCGGATATTCCCCGCCACCACCGTTGCGGCCGCCTCATCAATGAGCAGGCAGCACTCCACCGAGTTCAGTTGCCTGCCCACGGCTTTGTTGAGGATGGCGGCACAGCGCTGGTACAAGCCGGGCAGCTTGATGGGGTTGGCCACGCCCCCAAACCCTTTTAGCCGCTCCCCAGCGGGGCGCACATGGCTGAGATCCACCGTCACCTCCACCTGACCCCCAAAACTGGGATCCGCCGCCAGCTCCAGCAGCGCCTGGTAGGACTCCACCCAGCCCCGCCGGCTATCCCCCACCTGGATGTGCACCCGGGATCCCTGCCGCTGGATGGGGGTGTGCTCCTGCCGAGAATGCCGCGGCGTGGCGCCGATGGATCCCACCACCTGCACCTGCAGGCGGTTGAGGATGGGGGGCAAGCGGTTGATGAACTGGGGCTCCAGCACCGCCCCCGTGCCGCAGCCCATCATGGCCAAATCCATCATCAGGCCAAAAGAGCGCCAGTCCACCACGGTGAGGCTGGTGCAGTTGTAGGCACCGGAGTAGTTTTCCGGCTTCTGGATCCAGTCGGTGCCCATCACCCACAGGGCCCGACCGGAGATCAAGGCCTTCAACTGCCGCTGCAGACGTTCCACCAGCTCCCGCTCTTGGGGAGTAAAACGCCCTAAGCGGGCAATGTCAGCCAGGGTGCGATCGCAGACGTCGCTCCAGGTCTCGCGGCTGCTATCTGGGCGACGCCGACTGTAGGTACGGTAGAACACGGGGGCAGCCGCCGGGGCCGTGGCTGGAAATTCGCCCAGGGAGCCCATACCAAGTCCCTGGATTGCCGGAGAATGTGCTTCCTTGCTCTGAACCATAGTTACACCCCTTCTGCAAAGCTGCCTTTGGGAAAGCTCCTTTGAGCGCCGGTTTACAACCCTGCCGAGCCAATGCCCAACCACGTTATCACAATCTTCAGAAGCCTGGTGTTGTAGGTGGTGGTGTTCTCTAGGCAACTCCTCAGGATCCCCTAGGGATAGGGCAAGCTCGGTTACCTCCCCCCGCTGTTCCCCTGGGCTGGCGGCGGCGGGTGGGGAAGGAAGACCAGGCAAAAGGGCTACAGTGGAAAAGAGGGATCCCACGTCAAGTCTGCAATGGCACCTTCCTGGGCCTTCTCCCAAGTAAGAGCTTTGTAAGGAGTTGCATCGCCATGACCAGTCGCCTGCGCATCGGTAGCCTGTGGGGGATCCCCCTCTTCCTTGACTACACCTGGTTTCCGGCGGCCCTGTTGCTGGTGCTCTCCTATGGCGTGGTGACGGCCCTGGGGCTGTTTCTCTCTTTGCTGGCTCACGAGCTGGCCCACAGCCTGGTGGCCCGCGCCTATGGGGTACGGGTGAGTTCCATCACCCTGTTCATCTTTGGCGGCATGGCGGCCATTGAGCGGGAAGTCCCCCGTCCCCTGGGCGCTTTTTGGGTGGCCCTGGCAGGGCCCCTTCTCAGTTTGGGCTTGTTTGTCCTCTTTAGCGTGGCCGGAGCTTGGGCTGGGCCGGGGTCGCCCCTGACCTCAACCCTCGCCAGCCTGGCTGCCATCAACCTAATGATTGCCCTGTTTAATCTGCTGCCGGGACTGCCCCTGGATGGGGGGCAGATGCTCAAAGCGGCGATCTGGGGTTGGACAGGGGATCGGCAAAAGGGCATGCTGTGGGCGGCTCGCGCTGGGCAAGGGGTAGGCTGGGGGTTGGTGGCCCTGGGGTTGTGGGTGGTGTTCTTAGGGAGCCTCAACGGCCTGTGGATAGGCCTGATTGGCCTATTTATCGTCAACAGCGCCCGCCGCTATGAGCAGTATGCGCAACTGCAGCAGGTGCTGGCCCGCCTAAAAGCTGCGGATGTGATGACCCGCCGGTTTCGGGTGGTGGATGCGGGCATGAGCCTGCGGGAGTTTGTCGATCGCTACCTGGTGCCTTCTTCCCTCAGGCCGGAAGCCCCAGCTCAGCCAGCGGACGTTTATTTTGCCGAAGAAGATGGCCGCTACCGCGGCCTGGTCAGGCCGGAACTGCTCAACGACATCGAGCGTAGCCAGTGGGATCACCTCACCCTCAAAGCCATTCTCAAGCCGATGGAGCAACTGCAGGGGGTGCAAGAGGAAACCCCCATCCCCCAGGTGATTCAGATGATGCGCCAGGCAGAGCCGCGCCGCATTCTGGTCTTCACCCCCAGCGGCGCCATTGCCGGCTTGATCGACCGCGGCGATGTGGTAGCGGTGGCGGCGCGGGAGTTGGGGGTGGTACTGCCCCAGGAGGTGGTGCAGAGGCTGCGCGACAGCGAAGAATGGCCCCCTGGCTTCCAGGTAGAAGAAAACCTCGCCGGCGAGGGATCCCCTAATCCACAGCAGCAAGCGTGACGAGAGAGGGGCTGTGGCAGGTTTTTGATGAAAGGTGACCTCACATACTGTCTTGAGCGGCTTTCGTCGTTAAATTTAATAAGATTGAGGATGATCTCTATCGATTAAGAATTTTGAATCGCACACACCGTCTTTTGCCTGCCCATACCTATTGCCTGAGCAACGGGCTGGGCGTCATTCTTCACCCTATCCCAATTGCCGATTCTGCAACTGTCGATGTCTGGGTTCGGACAGGCGGGCGCAACGAGCCACCAGAGTGGCTAGGCATCTCCCATTTTCTGGAGCACATGGTCTTCAAGGGCAGCGAGCGACTGGCCCCCGGCGAGCTGGATCGGGCCATCGAGGGCCGGGGGGGAATTGCCAACGCTGCTACTGGCCAGGATTACACCCACTACTACATGACAGTAGCTGCCGCCGATCTGCCGGAGACTTTGCCCTATCTGGCGGAGGCAGTGTTGCGGGCCGGGATCCCCGATCAGGAGTTTGAGCAAGAGCAGCAGGTGATTTTGGAGGAGATTCGCCGCGCTGCTGACAACCTGGGCTACACCGCCTATCAGCTCCTCATGGAAACTGCCTTTGGGGTGGAGCACCCCTATGGGCGACCTGTGCTGGGCACGCCGGCAAGCCTGATGGGGTTGACCCCAGAGCTACTACGCGCCTACCACCGCGGCTGGTACCGACCCGAATTCATGACGGTGGTGGTGACGGGAGGCATTGATCCTGAGCGAGCTCTGGCCTTGGTGGAAAAGGAGTTTGGCGGCTCCGCCGGTGGCCCTGGTTGGATTGCCCCTCCGATCTCTCCTCAGCCCCGCCCGCAGGGGGTTCTGCGCCGCGAAAGCGCCCACGCCCGCGCAGAAGAGGCCCGCCTGAAATTAGCCTGGCCCACTGTCAGCCTCGACGCCTGGGAGCAGGTGTGCGGCCTAGAGCTGTTGGCCGTAGTGCTGGGGGAGGGCCGTAGTTCGCGGCTGGTGCATCTGTTGCGCGAGCAGCGGGGCTGGGTGAGGGCTATCGGCTGCTCTTCGCTGGTGCTGAAGGAGGGGGGGCTCTTTTGCATCAGCGCTCAACTGGAGGTAGAGGATTTGGCACAGGTGGAGTCAACCATCCTGCACGAGATCGAGAAGTTACAGCAGGACGGCATTGGCCAAGCGGAGCTGGATCGCGCCCGGCGCATGCTCACCCACGAGCTGCTCTTCTCCGCCGAGTCCCCCAGTCAACTGGCCAGCCTCTACGGCTACTACGAGACCCTGGTTGGGGTACAGCGCCTGCAGGAGTACCTGGAGCTGTTGCAAGCGTTTACTCCGGCGCAAATCCGCGAGCTGGCGCAGCAGTATCTCTCCCCTCAGGCTTACGTGGTCGCTCTGCTCAAGCCGGCTGCCTCTGACGCTGCCGCGGCTTCGGAGCTGCAACTGGCCTGCCGTTGATGGCCTTTCAGTCTTGGATCCCTTGCCCAATGCACCCCACCCTGTCCACCACCCAACGCGGCCATCTGCAGCGCCTCTGCTTGACCAACGGCATCACGCTGCTGGTGGGCCAGAACGCGGCGGTGGAGATCCTGGCTGCCCACTGTTTTTTTCGCGGCGGCAGCCGGGTAGAGCAACCGCAGCAGGCGGGCTTGAGCCAGTTGCTGGCCGCTGTCCTCACCAAGGGCACCCGGCAGCGCGACTCCCAGGCTATTGCCGCTTGGGTGGAATCGTTGGGAGCTTCCCTTTCGGTAGACAGCGCCGCCGATCATTTCGAGGTCGCCCTGCGCTGTGTAGCGGAGGATTTTCCGGAGCTGTTGCAGTTGCTGGCGGAGATCCTCCGCGATCCCAGCTTTCCCGAGGCAGAGGTGGCGCGGGAGCGGGACTTGATGCTGCAAGCCATTCGCGCCCGACAGGAACGGCCTTTCAGCTTGGCTTTTGATCAGGTGCGGCGGGCCCTCTATGGGGATCACCCCTACGCCCTGCCAGAGCTGGGAGGAGTGGAAACAGTGGGATCCCTGACCCGCGAGGATTTGCTGGCCTACCACGCCACCTACTGCCGCCCAGAGGGCATGGTGATGGCGGTGATCGGCCCAGAGCCGCCCGAGACAGTGGCGGCCCAAGTGGAAGCGGCTCTGGGAGATTGGGTGAGCGCCGGCCCGCCCGCCCCCGACCCAGCCCTGCCGCTGTCTCCCTTGGAGAGGCCGCAACTGCTGAAGCTGCCCCAGCCCACCCAGCAGACGACGATCTTGATGGGCTTCCGCGGCTCCCCTGCCGCTTCCGCCGACTATCCGGCCCTGAAGCTATTGGCCACCTACCTGGGCAGCGGCCTGTCCAGCCGCCTGTTTGTGGAGCTGCGCGAGCGCAGCGGCCTGGCCTATGAGGTCTCGGCCTTTTTTGCCACCCGCCGGGATCCCGCCCCTTTTGGGGCCTACCTGGGCACGGCACCGGAGAACACTTTGGTGGCCCTGGAGCGCCTGCAAGCGGAGATCCGTCGCCTCCACGACACCCTCCTGAGCGGCGAGGAAGTGGAGATGGCCCAGCGCAAGCTCTTGGGCCAATATGCCCTCAGCAAACAAACCAACGCCCAAGTGGCCCAACTGGCCGGTTGGTACGAGATTTTGGGCCTGGGCCTGGAGTTCGACCAGCAGTATTTGCAGCGAGTAAGGCAGCTCACCCCTGCCCATCTCCATCAGGCCGCAACAACCTACCTGGTCAACCCGGCCATTGCCCTGGTGGGGCCGGAAGAAGCTTTGGCAAAAGTTGAACTGTAGGTGGGTGCCACGAGGCAGGCTGCCGACTTCTGCGCAGCGGCACGACGGGGCTTGCCGCGCACCGGGTCAGTTTCCGGATCAGGCTTTTTCAAGACGCGACCCTTACTGCTGCTGGCCCCCAGCAGCTAGGACGGCGGTCAGGGTAGGGCTTAGAGGATAGAGAGGGAGGTTCCAGACGCTCTTGTGCTGGGTTCCCTTCTCCCCCAGGGCGAGAGCCCCCTCCAGTTCCCTAGAAGTCGAGATCCCAGAGGGGGAAAAATCCCACCAGCAGCTCCACAATCACCAAAGCGGGCAGCAGGTTGGCCACCCGCAGGCGGGCCAGGCCGAGCAGGTTAATGCCAATACCCAGGATGAGGATCCCGCCAGTGGCTTCCAAGGCGGCGAGCAGGTCTGGGCGCAACAGCGGCTGCAGTTGCCGCGCCAGCAGGGCCACGCCTCCCTGAACCAAGAGCACCGGCAGGGCGGAAAACAGCGTGCCCCAGCCGAGGCTGGCCGTAAAGGCAAGGGTGGCAATGCCATCCAAGGCGGCCTTGACCAAGAGCAGCGAGGGATCCCCCAGGCCATCCTGGATAGCTCCCAGCAGAGTCATGGGGCCGACCACAAACAGGATGGTGGTGGTCACGAAGGCGCGGGCGATAGGGCTGGGGCCCAGCCAGAGGCTCACCCGCTTTTCCAGGCCCTGTCCCAGCCGCTCAAAGGCGGCCTCGAGGTCGATCCCTTCCCCCAGCAAAGCCCCCCCGATCAGGGCCAGCAAAACCGTTACCGCCTGGGCAGCGCTGCTGAGGGTGAGAGCCATCTGGATCCCCAAGACCAACACCAGGGATCCCAGGGCTTGCAACAGGGTTTGGCTTATGCGTTCGGGCAGGCGACGGCCCGCCGCCCAACCGAGGCCGCTGCCCACTAGGATCGCGAGGGCATTGACAAGGGTGCCGGTGCCGGGAGGAGCCATACAACGTGCCCAGAGCTAAGCTTTCTCGATTATTTCTCAGTCTCGGATATAAGGTTCGTCCCAAGCCTGCGCGGAAACACCTGGGCAGATGCACCATTTCTGCTGCCGATCCTGGCTATACTGAGGACACGCCCGCCCAGGCTAGAGGTGGGCTTTTACTCGGCAAAAATTCAGATGAGCTTTTGGAAAGGCCTGTTTGGGGCAGCAGGGGCCGCTACAACCAAAGAGCCGGCGCAAACAGCCAAAGCCGACCGTCGCCAGGAAACGTTGGCGGTGGGGGGGGAGACTATTGTCTTTAGCCTGGATCCCAACTTGGATCTGTATGAGCTGGAGGAACTTTGCGATGCAGTAGGGTGGTCGCGTCGCCCCATCCACAAGGTTAGGAAAGCCCTGCAACACAGTTTTCTGGTGGTGTCGATGTGGCAGCAGCGGGGCAGCTACCGTCGCCTCATCGGCTTTGCCCGCGCCACCTCGGACCATGCCTTCAACGCCACCATTTGGGATGTAGTGGTCCATCCTGAGTTTCAGGGCCGGGGGCTGGGCAGGCGGCTGATGGAAAAGGTGATCCACGAGCTGCGCGCCCAAGACATCAGCAACATCACCCTCTTTGCCGACCGCGATGTGGTTAGCTTCTACGAGCGGCTGGGCTTTACGCCCGACCCGGAGGGGATCAAGGGCATGTTCTGGTACCCCCGCTAGCCCATGGCTGCTCTGCCCACGGTGATCTTGCCCGGTTATCTGGCGGGCGCCTCTGAGTATGAGCCTTTGCGTCGGGAGCTGGAGGCCCGCGGTTACCCGGCTCGGGTGGTGCCGCTGCAGGTGCGCAGTTGGCTGCCTACCCTGGGAGGAAGGCCCGTCACGCCCATCTTGCAGGCGCTGCAGGCCACGATTCGGCGTACCCAAGCCGAGTTTGAAGTGGACCGGGTTAACCTGGTGGCCCACTCCGCGGGCGGCTGGATTGCCCGCATCTACCTGGGATCCGTGCCCTACGGGGGGCAGGTCTGGCAGGGGCGGGAGCACGTTTCCACCCTAATTAGCCTGGGATCCCCGCACACCAGCCGGGAGCGCTGGACAAGGCGCAACCTGGACTTCGTTAACACCCACTACCCGGGAGCCTTCTGGCCACAGGTCAAATACGTCTGTGTGGCGGGCAAGGCCATCCAAGGGCGGCGCGTGGGCCTGGGATCGCTATGGCGGCAGGAGCATTATCTGGCTTGGCTGGCCTACAACAGCTACCGGCTTACCGCCGGCCAAGGGGAGCTGTGGGGAGATGGCATCACCCCCATCGAGGCCGCCCATCTGCCAGGGGCCATCAACCTCACCCTTCCCGACTGTCACCATTCTGGTCGAGGCGGGCGGCGCTGGTACGGCTCGCCTGAGGTGGTGGACAGGTGGGCCCCCTATTTGGTCTAGGGGGTTTTAGCCGCTGGACTCCCTGCGATCGGCGGCGGGAGTCTCGGGCAGCGAGGCGGTGGATTGGCGGCGCTCCTGTTGGCGCCGGGCCGCTTTCACCATCTCCTCGACGATGGCCCGCGCCTGCTTCAGGCGATCCAAGTTGCTGCGGTAAAGCTCCAGATCTTTTTTGACTCGCTCCGGCGAAAAGGGTAGGTTGCCGATCACGTCCTCCAGAAAGTGGCGGGTGCGCTCTTCCGGCTCCTTGTAGAGCGAGGTGGCCACCGCTTCGTAGGCCGTGTAGAGGCCAACCGCCAAAACTCGGCTGTAGGCGTAGGGGGGCTGGGTCATGCGCTGCAAAATCGCCTTCAGCCCGCCCACATCTTCTGCCTCCGGCTTGAGACAGAGCAGGTTGTATCGCTGGACGGGATCCCCGCTGCGCATCAGCTCCAGCAGGTCGCGGGCGTTCTTGCGCAACACCTCCGGCTTCAGGTGCAGCGCCTTGCAGAGGGCGTTGAAGATGGCCTCGCGCTGCTCTGGGGGATGGTAGGCTTCCATCAGGCTGTCGTAGAGAGTAACCAGACCCAGGGCAAAAAAAGGATCGTAGACGAAGGCGCTGTTGACGGTGGTCAGGTGCAGCTCCACCAGCAACTCCTCCACCACTCGCCGGTAGGCGGCGTTGATCGGACGAGGGTAGGCGCTGAAAAAGGCCGCTTTGGTGGCGGAGAGGGTACGAACAGGGTTCACAGGCAGAGAAAGAGAGACCTTGAGGCAGATTTATTGCTTTCCTCTATTGTCCCCTGCAGCGACTCTGAGGGCAAGCAAGGGCCCCAGTTCCGCTATGGTGGGATACGGATGGGGAACCCTGGCTGGATCGAACAAGTGGATCGAATGAGAAGATGGCAGCAACAGAGGGAACAGTGGTGGTGAAGATCGGCACCTCCAGCTTGACAGACATGCAGACGGGCTCGCTGCGCCTTTCCGTGCTGGGGCCGCTGGTGGAGGTGCTGACTCGGCTGCGCAGCCAGGGCTATGCGGTAATCCTTGTCTCCTCCGGAGCGGTAGGGGTAGGCTGTGCCCGCCTGGGCCTGCGCCAACGACCCACGGCAATTGCAGAAAAACAGGCGGTGGCAGCAGTGGGGCAGGGACGGCTAATTCGCCTATACGATGATCTCTTCTCTGCTCTCAACCAACCCATTGCTCAGGTGCTGCTTACCCGCGGCGACTTTGTGGAGCGCAGCCGCTATGTCAATGCCAATCGCACCTTTGCCCAGCTGTTGCAGATGGGGGTTATCCCTATCGTCAACGAGAACGATACGGTGGCAGTGGAGGAGCTGAAGTTTGGTGACAATGATTCCCTCTCTGCCCTCGTGGCCAGCATGGTACAGGCCAAGTGGCTGATCCTGCTCACCGACGTGGACAGGCTCTATTCGGCGGATCCCCATCGGGACCCCTCCGCCGAGCCGATCGAACGGGTGTGGCGCGGGATGCCGCTGCAGATAAAGGCGGAAGCCCAAGGCAAAAGTGGCTGGGGCACGGGCGGCATGGCCACCAAGCTCACGGCGGCTCAAATCGCCACAGCCGCCGGCGTGACGGTGGTGATCACCAACGGCAAACGGCCCGATCAGATCCCGGCCATCTTGGCCGGAGAGCCCATCGGCACCCGCTTTGAGCCAGCTCCCCAGCCCGTTAGTGCTCGCAAGCGGTGGATTGCCTACGGCCTCATCCCCGAGGGATCCCTGACTCTGGATGAGGGGGCTGTAAGGGCAGTCTGTGAGCAGGGGCGCTCGCTGCTGCCGGCAGGGATCACCGACGTTTCTGGCGACTTTGAGGCAGGGGCAGCCGTGCGCCTGTGCGATCCCGGCGGACGGGAGGTGGGGCGGGGCCTGGTCAACTACAGCGCCGAGGAACTGCGGCGGATCAAAGGCAAGAAAACCGCCGAGATCCCCTACATCTTGGGCTACGAGGGAGTCGATACAGCGGTTCACCGGGATAACCTGGCCCTGCTTGACTAACACCTCAATCCCCCGGCTTAACCACCCACTCCACGGGGGTTTTGCTGGGATCGGGCAATTTCAGCGAAAACAGCCCTGCCATCAAAATCAACAGGGTGGAAAACCAGAGGCAGCCCTCCAGACCGTAAAGCTGGAAGAGGATCCCCGAAGTCACCGTCCCCAGCAGGCGCCCACCGGAGTTGGCCATGTAGTAAAAGCCCACGTTGAGGGCGACATCGTCATCCTCTGTGTAGGCCAGTACCAGATAGGAGTGCACCGCCGAGTTGAAGGCAAAGACGATCCCGAAGAGGATGAGGCCGCCGGTAACCACCCATTGCGGCGGCAGGCCGGCCATAAAAGCGGTAGCAATGAGTGCCGGCACCGCCGTCAAGGTGAACGTCCAGATCTGGATGGTGCGGGCCTTGGGGGCGCGACCCGGGCGACCTCCTCCCAGGAGCTGGGGCGCTAGGAACTGGATGATCCCATAGCCAATGACCCAGAGGGCCATGTAGCTGCCCACCTGCATAAAGCTCCAGCCTAGGCTGTCGTAGAGGAACACCGGCAGGGCCACCACAAACCACACATCGCGCGACCCAAAGAGGAAAAAGCGGGCGGCTGAGAGGAGGTTGATCTCGCGGCTTTTGGAAAACAGCCGCTTGAAGGGGATCTTGGCCTTGACCTTGCCCATGTCCGCCGGCAGCAGGATCCCGGAACAGAAGATCAAAGCCAGCGCCCCCGCCTGGACGAAATTGGCCATGCGGAAGCCCATGGGATCCCCGTAGATCTCAGTGAAGATCTGCAGCAGGGCCGCCCCGACGAAAAACCCTACCCCCTTGAGGGCGTTTTTGGATCCCGTCAGCATGGCCACCCAGCGGAAGAGGCGGGATTCAGCCTCCCTGGGCACCACCAGGCGGATGGCGCTTTTGGAGCTCATCTTGGTGAGATCTTTGGCGATCCCGGCCAGGGCTTGGGCCGTCATCACATAGGCCACCTGGCCCCAGACCGGCCATTGCAGGTTGATCACCCCCAGCATCACCAAGCCGAAGATCTGGATGGCGATGCCCCCGTACAGCGTCAGCCGCAGGCCAAACAGGGATCCAATCCAGCCGCCCAGGAAGTTGGTGATCACCCCGAAGATCTCGTAGAAGAGAAACAGCATGGCAATCTGAATCGGGGTGAAGCCCAACTTGTGGAAGTGAAGTAGCACCAACATGCGGATGGCGCCGTCGGTGATGGTAAAGCCCCAGTAGGCAGCGGTTACCAGGGCGTAGTTGCGCACAGCAGCAGCTTGGGCGCTTGAGGCAGCAGTCATGGGCAGGTCTCCAAAGGACTTACAGACTAAGGGCCACCTTGCGGGCCAATTCCGCCATGCGGTTGGCGTAGCCCCATTCGTTGTCGTACCAGGCCAGGATCTTCACCTGCGTGCCATCTACCACCATGGTGGAAGGGGCATCCACAATGCTGGAGCGGGGATCTCCCTTGAAATCCACGGAAACCAAGGGCAACTCCTCATAGCCCAGGATGCCCTTGAGTTCGCCCTCGGCTGCCGTTTTTAAGAGACGGTTAACCTCTTCCACGCTGGTAGGCCGCCTCACCTCAAACACGGCGTCGGTCAAAGAGGCATTCAGCAGGGGCACGCGCACCGCAATGCCGTTGAGCTTGCCATTTAACTCGGGGTAGATAAGGCCAATGGCTGTGGCAGAACCGGTGGTGGTGGGCACCAAGGAGAGCAAAGCCGAGCGGGCTCGCCGCAGATCCTTGTGGGGAGCATCCACCAGCGTTTGAGTGTTGGTAACAGCGTGGACGGTGGTGATCACCCCGTGCAGGATGCCGATCCCCTCGTGGATGACTTTCACCAAGGGGGCCAAGCAGTTGGTGGTGCAGGAGGCGGCGGTGAGCAGGTGGTGGCGGGACGGGTCGTAGAGGTGGTCGTTGACGCCCATGACAATGTTGAGGGCCTCTTTGTCCTGGACGGGAGCAGCCACAATGACCTTGCGCACCCCAGCCTTGAAGTAGGCCTCTAGCTCTGCGGCTTTCACAAACTTCCCTGAGCACTCCAGCACCAGGTCGATCCCCAACTCAGCCCAGGGCACTTCGCCAGGAGATTTGCACTCGCTAAAGGTCAGGATTTTGTCCTGGATGCGCAACTTCTGGTCGGCTCCCTCGATGTCGAGGTTCCAGCGGCCCTGCACCGAGTCGAACTTAAGTAGGTGAGCTGCGGCAGCAGGACCGCCCTTGATCTCGTTGATGTGGGCGAACTCCAGCTCCGGCCAACCCCAAGCTGCCCGCAGCACCAAGCGTCCAATGCGGCCAAAACCGTTGATACCCACCCGTGCCGCCATAGATCCCCTCCCCCCAGCCGAATCTCGCCTAAAGCCTACCAGAGCTAACTTGGGGTTATCAAGTTAAGGAGAATCGGCCAGGCCCTGGGCAACCTTGCACTCTTCCAATTCCAAAGCCACCCAAAGGGCCTTTCCCTGTCCCTTGCTCCGTGTCGACCTGGCTGCAGGCAGGGAACCTGTGGGATCGCTGCAGCAACAGGGGGGCAAGTAGGGCCAATTTGCCTGGGCTGGCCTGCTGCTCTCGCCTAGGGCCGGCGGGAGTTGTTGACGTCCAAGGCCGGCCATTCCACCCGTTCCACCTGGGGTCGAAAGCCCAGCCAAGGAGTGGCCAACTGGGCAAACCGCTCCGGATCCCCACTCACATAGAAGCGGTGAGGTTCTGCCTGGCTAGCAGTTGAGGGTCGGCGCAGGCCCCAGAGGCTGAGTTCCCGGGCCAGGGATCCCACCAGCGCCACGCCGGGATCCACCCGTCTGACCGAAGAGGGCAGCAAGGACTTCAGGAGAGGATCCAGCAGCGGGTAGTGGGTGCAGCCGTAGACGAGGGTGTCGATCCCCTGTTGCAGGAGCGGCTGCAAATAGCGTTCAGCCGCTTGGCGCAGCTCGGGGCCGTCCAACTGGCCGGCTTCGATGAGGGGGACGAACTCCGGGCAGGCCTGCTCCCAGCACTGGACAGGTTGGGGAAAGCGCTGGGGATCCAGGGCGCTGTACTCTTGAATGGCCTTGGAGTAGGCGCGGCTTTTGACCGTGGCTGCCGTGGCAATGACCCCAATGCGGGATCCCTGGGCCAGGGCCGCCTGGGCGCCGGGCAGGATCAGCCCCAGAATGGGCAGGGCAAACTCCTGCTGCACCTGCTCCAGGGCCAGCGCCGAGCTGGTGTTGCAGGCCATCACCACCACCTTCACCGGCTGCGCCTGCATCCAGCGGAGGATCTGCCGCACAAAAGTCAAGATCTCCTCGGCGGAGCGATCCCCATAGGGCAGCCGCGCCGTGTCGGCAAAGTAGACAAGGCGCTCCTGGGGCAAGCGACGGCGCAGGGCCCGCCAGACGGTGAGCCCGCCCAAGCCACTGTCAAACACCCCAATTGGCCAACTGGGATCCGGATCTGATCCCCACTCCCAACGCATGCTCCGTTCTCCTCAACACCTTGGCTGAAGCTGCTGTATCCTACCCTGCTTCCGAGAGTCTCGGCGACAGCTTCCCTACCCTGGGACTTCGTCCCTTCACGGAGTGGGCCGTAGGGGCGAACGGCTCAAACCAAAGATCCGACCGAGTCCCTATCTTTGGCGGCTACGCAGAAAGGCCTCGATGCCCTCGGCAATGGCCCGCGCCAAAATGGCCTGGTATTCGGGGGTAGCCAACTTTCGCCCTTCGGTTGGGTTGGTTACATACCCCAGCTCCAGCAGCACCGAAGGCATGCCCACCGGTGTTTCCCGCACCATGAAGAAGCGGGCCCGTCGCACCCCCCGGTCGGCGGCGCCGCTGGCCCTCACCAAGCTGCGGTGCAAGACCACAGCCAGCTCGGCGCTGTCGGGCCGCAGGTAGTAGGTCTCAATGCCGTGGATGCTGGAGCGCTCTAGAGCATTGGCGTGGATGCTCACCAGCAGAGTGGCGTTGGCCTGCACGGCCATATCCACCCGCGGCTGCAGCAGCACTTCCCGGTCGTCGGTGCGGGTCATCACCACCTCATACCCCCGCTCTTGCAACAGGTGTCGTACCTGGTGGGAAACGGAGAGCACGATGTCCTTTTCCTGGATCCCACCCACCCCAATGGCACCGGGATCCCGTCCGCCGTGGCCTGGATCGATGGCGATGACCGTCCGGCCCCGGCGGGAAGGAAGGGAAGCTTGGGCAGGCGGTTGCGGCTGGGGTGCGGACGGCGGAGCGTGGAGGGGGCGCAGCTCCAGGGTGATGCGGCGGGATCCCTGGCCGGGATTGGGCTCAAAGACGTTGAACTCTTCGGCAGGTTGCACCAGAATGCTGACCGTGCGGGCATCTTCCTGCACAAAGCGGATCCGCTGCACCGGCCCTCCAATTGGCAAGCCGGGATCCGGCAAGGACTCGGGTAGGCGGGCCGGTGCCACGTTGATGCGGTAGCCGCCGCTTTCCGGATCCCAGCCGGCCCGGTAGAACATGAACCCATCGGCGCTGATGATGAGCTGATTCCCCCGCAGCTCCACAGAGCGCAAGGTAGCCAGGGGCCCTTGGGAGTCGGCAGAGCTGAGATCGGGCAGAAGGCTGGCCTGGGCAGCACCCCCGGCGGGCTGGATCCAGATTCCTCCCTGCTGCGGGTCGTAGCGGGCCTCCCAGTCGCCACTGGAAGGATCCACATCCAAGACCACGCGGGCGATGGTGGGCTCGAATTGCCCCACCCGCAGCCGCGAAACCCCCAGGCGGTTGACGGTATAGACCCGCTGGGTGAGGGCGGGGCTGAGGGTGGTGTTGAGAAAATCCACCACCACTCGATCCGGATCGAGGATGCGCCGCACCGTGGTGGAAGGGCTACCCTGAGTGCGGATGAAAAAGCCCTCCGCTTGCGGAGAAATGGCCAAGATCCGATGGCTGGAAGGGGAGGTTGCAGGAGGAGAGAGTGGGCTGGCTTCGGGGCGGCGGGGCAGCGGCGGGGACGGTGAGATGGGATCCCTGGGGCCGGCTGCCGAGGGAAATAGCGGTGCTGCTGCGGGCAAGGGCTGCTCGGGTTGGAGGAACTGGACAGCCCAGCGGGAGGGACCAGCCGTGAGCAGTTGCAGTTGGTCGAGGCTGAGAGGCTGATCCGGCTGCAGGTGCAGCACAAAGCGAGTGATCGTTGGGGTGAACTGTTTGATCTCCAACGAGGTAACCCGCCCCGGAAAGGTCTGGGTTTGGGGCTCCCGCCCAAAGAGAGTGTTGGGAAAATCCAGCACTACCCTAGGAGGGTTTTGCAGCACAAACAGAAAAGGACGCACCTCTCCCTGGGTGTTGACCTCTAGCCATCCCCGCTGCGGGTCGTAGTGCCAACTCTCGATGCGAGACAAGCCAGGAACGGCGGTCAGCTCTGCTTGAGCGGGCAAGGGGGAAAATAAACCTGCTCCGGCCAAGCCCAGCAGCAGCGTTGCCCCCCACAGAGAGCTCTGCCTAGACAGTTTGGGCTCCCGTTCCAATCCAGGCATGAATTGCACCCACTCCGGCACACCTGCTGCCCTCAACTATACCAAGCTCCCCCCAGAGCGGCCTGAGAGGGAGCGCAATTTCGCCGTTGCCAGTCGGCCCAGGCCACAATGGGTAGGGATCCTCGTCCTGCCTCTGGAGTGTGGATGTCCCCCCTACCTGATCCCCTCCCCCTGGCCCGCGCTGGGGACAGCCAAGCGATCCTGCGGGTGGTTCGGGCAGAGCTCCTGAAGTGGCGCTGGCCCGCGCAAGTGTATCTTGCCGACAACACCTTGCGCATCGACCTGCTGGGATCCCCGTCCCAAAGCCCCTCTCCGCCGGTTGTTGTGGCCCGGCTGTTTTTGATGGTGAAGCAACTGCGGATTCCACGCCTAGAGCAATTGGAAATCCGCGCTTTCTGTGGCTCTCAGTTGCTTTGGCAGCGCAGCCTGCGTTTGAGATCCCAAAAGCGATGGGATCGGTTTTCTTTTGATAGCTGGGCGATAAATATCTGGGCTTACCCAGTTGCATTTGTGGTAGCCCTGCTGGTAAACAGCATTGCTCTATTGGAGTTGTTACATTTGCCTTGGCACATTTGGATTCACGAGCTGGGCCATGCCAGCATTGCCTGGTGGAGCGGGCATCGAGCTTTGCCCTTACCTTTTGGCTGGACCAGCATCAGTCCGGAAAAGGATCCCTTTGTGTACTTTGGGATCCTCTTTTTGCTGAGCTTGCTATTCTGGTCGACCCGCAAGGAGCGGATTCGATGGCTACAGGCATTGGTTGTTGTTCTTGCGCTGCTGCAGTTTTATATGACCTGGCTAATGCCCAATCGCACCAAAGAAATGCTAATTACCTTTGGCGGCGTGGGCGGCGAGTTTTACATCAGCACCTTCTTGATGGCCTGCTTTTATCTTCGCTTGCCAGATCGCTGGCGGTGGGACTTTTGGCGATTCGTCGTTCTGGGAGTTGCAGCCAGCAGCCTCTGGAGAAGCTTTTGGCAATGGCACAGAATCCAAAAAGGGCTAGCTCCGATCCCGTGGGGAACTCTGCTGTGTGGCCAGGGGGATGCTGGTGGGGATATGAACCGCTTGGTTGATGATTTTGGCTGGAGTGCCGACCAAATTATCCAGACCTACAAATGGTTAGGGAACTTGTGCATTTTGTTTATATTGGGCTTGTATATCGTATTTTTATTGCGAATGAACGATGGGATTTGGCTAAACCTACAAGCAAGGCTGATCCTCTGGGCTGATGCTCTTTCTGTGCCAAGCAAACACCGCTGAGGTAGGGCAGAGCAGGATCCTACCGGCATCGCATTCTAGGTAGGATCTCAGGCAATTAAGCCGGCTGGGGAGGACACCAGAAAAGATTGCGGCTGGAAACTCCCAGAGAATGGAGGATCTCTCTCATGATCTCTGTGCAGTATCGCCAATGCTCGGGATCCGCACACATGCGGTCGGGGTTGAACTCCATATCGTAGTGGATGACATTGGGGATCCCGGCAAACTCCTCTGAAGGCTGAGGGGAAATGATAAGGAGTAGGAAGGGCTTGCCCTTTCGCTTAGCGGACAATTTATCCATCAAGTCGATCACCGCGCCCCGCTGACAGCCGCCTGTGCGCACGAACAAGATCTTGTCCGCCTTTTCCAAGACATATAGAAAGCGCTTGGCGCGAGCTGTATAACGAGTCCGCATCCGCTCATGGATTGGATTCATATTCTGCAGGGGGTCTTCCCCCTCTTCCACCTCATGGCCGAAAGAAAGACCTGTCCACTTGCTGTGATAAATTCGCCTGTCTTCAGGGCTGTAGTGCAAATATTGCGGATCCCACATGCCCTGAAACTCGTGGTGGATCATATCGGCTACATCCGCTAGGTTGCTGGTGCGGGTTAGATCAAACGGAAAGGCAGGCCCGTCGTATTCCAACTTGTAGAGCAGCATCCGCACCGCACAGCGATCCCCCAGGGGAACAACAGCAACGCGATGAATATCAGATAAGGCGCATGTGTATTCCAATAGCATGACCGAGTTGGGAGCAGCCTTGACCCGGCTTTCCAACCCCCCCTCTCCAATCATCAACGTGCGAAAGGGAGCATCGCGATAGAGGGGATCCTCATAAACGCCTGTTGGCAGAGCTTTGAGGGCAGCCCGCACTTCTTTCCACATAGGGTGGATGTTGTACTCATAGCTGCTTTGGTTAATCACACACAGGCGGGGCTTGGGATCCAAGCCGGCGGATGGGTAGCTAAGTTTGAGGAGTGTTAGAGTCCCGTCACTAAAGACTATTTCTGAGGATTCCGGAGAGAAAAAATCGGCTGCCGGAGAAAAGACAAGGTCGGCATCTGGGGGAATGGAAAGGGTTGTTTGAATCAAGCCATTCTCATGAATGGAGAGGGAGTACAAAGGTTGATCTTGCCCTTTCTCACCGCTTTTACCAATATATAAGCCTGGCTGTAGTCGAGCTTCTTGAAAAGCAGCTTGTAAAGATTGCCAAGTCGGTGTCAAGGTGTAATCATAAGGAGTAATATTAACAAGGCGGAATCGATTCTGACCCTCCAAGGCCGCCCAAAAGCCAGAGGGATCCTCAAAAATCAGCTTTTCTTTGGATGATGCCAGCTTTAGGGGGGCTGACTTCACAGTGTTGGGATCAAAAATCGAGAGGTCAATAGCCGCAAACATGAGTTGGTGCCCCTTGGTATTAGGGTGGGCCGCGTCAAAAGCCAGATCTGGCTTCCAGCGCCCCTGGCCATCGTCTAAGATGGGCAGCCAGTTGAACACGGGGCATCCCCAACTGAGCATCCTTTGCTGAGTTTCCTGCAAAAGCAGATGCTGTTCTAGGCCGTAGTCTGCATGGGGGTAAACCCCTCCCAAAACTGGCAAGGCTCCAATGTCTTGAATTCGCTGAATTAACCGCTGCAGGCCGTTTTCAAACCGCCTTTGGACGGCACGGCGATGCTCCGGCAGAGCCGTGGCCAAGCCTTCATTTCCCAAAGACAAGGCAACAATAACGACATCGGGATGTTCAGGGATCACCACCTGCTCAAATCGGGCCAGGGTTCGGCTGACGTTTGCCCCCAATTCGGAGAGGTTCCGCACTTGATGGCCATAGCGTTCTCGTAGAGCTTTCTGCAACAGCCAGGCCCATCCTCGCAACAGCCAGGCGCTGCACCCCAGGGCCACCGAACTGCCCAAGACGACTATCTTCAGTCCCGGACAATCTTCGGGCTCAGGCTCGCTCACCGGCAAGGCAAAATAGCCGTATGGATAGAAAGGAATCCGGCCAAACTCGCCATCTTCCACGATCAAAACTGCCGGCAAAGGTTCCGGCTCAAGCGGCACCCAGCGATTCCTATCGGCGGCTTCCCAAATAACTTCGCCATCGGCCTGAACGCGCAGGTACCGGTACTCCAGTCGAGGGGTTTCTTCGAGTCCCTCCCCAGAGGACAGTGGGCTAGAAGTGCCATCTGCCGGGCCTAATGGCAACTCCACCCACCAGAGCGGGTAGCGATCGGGATCCGTCTGCAGCCAAACACAGCGGCAGGGATCCCAGGCGCCCAGTTGAGGGCTGGATCCCACCAGGGCAATTCGATCGCCGGGCTGAGTGGTGGCGCGAACTTGAAAGCGATACATTTTCCGAAGGAGAGGGAGGGGAACCTATTCTGGATTTGCCGGTAGATAGACAGGCTTGATCAGTTGGCTTATTACCCTGCCGACAACTGGTAAGAGAAAACAAAAGCTGCGATCCAGTTCCGCCTTGTCTGGCCTATCCTGAGTTTTAAAAAAAAGAAGTTCTCAGATCCGCAAACAGAAAACACAGAAGGCCACAAAAAAGACCTAAAGCCCCAAAGTAAAGCTCTCTAAGTAAAGAACAATTGAACTTTAGCTTGAACTTAACATACTGTCCAAGAATTGTCTGTTTTCTGGAGCACTTTCAGAGGGTTTCTGGAGTGCAAGTTTCCAATTGTCGCTGGGGCAAAATCACCTCAAAGGTGGATCCCTGCCCCACCTCGCTCTCCACCTGCACCTGCCCCCGATGCTGCTCGGCGATGCTTTTGACAATGGCCAGCCCCAAACCCGATCCCGACCGCCGATTGGGATCCCCGCTGCGGGCCGGATCCACCCGGTAGAAACGGTCGAACAGGTGGGGCAGCGCCTGGGGTGGGATCCCTGGCCCGGTATCTTGTACCCGTACCACCAGCTCTGGGGATCCAGAGCGCAGCCGCTGCTCCAGCCTCACCTGCACCTCTCCTTGGGGGGGAGTGTGGAGAAGGGCATTTTCGATCAAGTTGGTAAACAGGCGGGCCAATTGATCTTCATCTCCCCAAAAGCCAAAGGGATCCACTTGGGCGGGAGAAGGTTCCGTCCCGCTCTCAGGGGCAGCAATCTCCAGCTGCAAGCGGATCTGTTTTTGGTTGGCCAGCCCTTGCAACTCCTCTACCACCTGCAGCAGCAGAGCATCCAGCGCACAGCAGCGGGGCTGGAAAGGCACCATGCCGCTGTCGTGGCGGGCCAGAAACAGCAGGTCGTCCACCAGACGACCCAGCCGTAAACACAACCGCTCCACCATCTGCCAGCGCTGCCGGGTGTCGGCATCCAATTGGGAATCCGCCAAAGCCACCTGTACCGCGGTTTGGATGCTGGCCAAGGGACTGCGCAGCTCGTGGGAGGCATCGGCGGTAAATTGCTTGAGCTGCTGATAAGACTGCCGGATGGGCTGCATGGCCAGGCCGGAGAGCATCCAGCCAATGGCCCCCACACCCGTCAAACCGGCCACCACCCAGAGGGAAAGATCCCGGACCAACTGTCGCGTTGGCTTGCTCACCTCAAACCAGGGATGGCTGACCCGCAGATAGCCCAGCAGCTTCCCATGGGCCACGATCGGCTCGGTGAACTGACGCAGCCAATACCCAGGAGCGATGCGGGCAGTGTGCAGGGATCCCTCGGTCAGCAGGGGGGCAGGGATGCCGCCGGGCACCGTGGACCAGATGAGGGATCCCTGGGGATCAAACCACTCCAGGTCGATGTGGTCGTCCTCCAGGGTGCTGGGATCATCCCGAAAGCTGGCCTCTAAGCTCTGGCGGGCCTGCTGTGGATCCAAGAGGCTCTCGTCCACCACCAGGGAGCGCTCGACAATTTCCACCACATGGCCCAGCGTGTCGTCCACCCGCTCGATCAGGGTTGACTGCACATACCAGTAGAAGCTGCCGGCAAACAGCAACAAAAACACCCCTGTTACCACGGTGTACCAGAGGGCCAACCACCGCCGCGTTGCCTGGAACATGGGGGTTGCGCGGGAAGGGGATGGGTTAGCTGTGGACACGAGGCTCAGGGTGAAGGGTCGATAAAATCTCCGCTTCCACCTGCAGCAGGGTGTCCAGCCGCTCCTGCACCTCGTCAGCGGGGAACTGCTCCAGCGCCAGGTCTAGATACAACTGCCAGTGCCGCTCTTCAGCCGCCGCCAGCCAGAGGTAAAACTGCCGCAGCTCCGGGTCGGGGGCGTGGATCCCCAGCAGGCCCAGGCGTTCGTGGCTGCGGGCCTCGATGATGGCGGCCACCAGCAAAGCGTCCAAAAGGTGCTCCGGCTCGGAGCGGCGCAGGTGCTGGTTGAGACGGCTGGCGTAGGGAGCAGCCGAGAGGGGCCTGATCGGGATCCCCAGCCGTTGCAGGTGGCGATGCACCCGCTCAAAGTGCTGCAGCTCCTCCCGCGCCAGCGGCGACAGCGCTTCCACCAGCCGCCCGTTGGCCGGGTAGCGAAACAGCAAACTAAGGGCGTTGCCCGCCGCTTTTTTCTCGCAGTTGGCGTGATCCAACAAGATAAGGTCGAGGTGACGAATGGCTTGGTCGATCCAGGCCGCAGAAGTCGGCGAGGCCAGTTGTAGCGTCGGCACAGGGTCAGAAGAGGTTTCAGGCATCAACAGCTTCCAGGTTGACCCACCCTGCCCGCTGCGGGAGCAGGGAACGGAACTGGGTTAATCGGATCTTAGCTTTGCCGGCGTACCCCTTTCTAAGTCTTGGATCCCGTCTGACGCTCTGGCAGCAGTTGTCCCTATCC
>NZ_JANSHG010000013.1:0-25699 GCF_047461555.1 Synechococcus sp. WC101 | reverse complement strand
CCCCGGGATCCTAGACCAAGCAACTCACTCGTGGCGCGACTGGCCCCAAAGTCGCCAAAACTGCAGCAGCTATCGGGTGAACCCATCACTCGCACCCCCTTCGCAAAAGATTGGGAAAGGCGAACCGGACAAGCCTCCCTGGGGAGCTCCCAAGCCTCGGCGAGGCCCCGTGAAAGTACCCTTGGCAGTTTCCCTTAGCATGGGCGGCCCTAGATCTTGGCCAAAATACGTGATCCTCAGGATGGCTACGTCAAGTATTTCTTGCATTCTAGGTTTATGAGCTCAGATAACAAATTCTCCGCTGAGATTGCCATCAGATTGTGAGGTTGTAATGAGCATTCGCGAGATTATCGACGAGGTCTTACGATCCTCGACCCTGACGCTGCAGCAGGAGTTTTCTATTAACAAAATCCTTCGGGAAAAAGACTACAACCTATCTGACCTGGAAGCTTTAGACGAGCTGGTAGAGGCAATTCTTCGCCAGGAGGTGAAAGCTGCTCCAGACTCTTGCAAAAGCCCCAGCGACACCCAAAGATGGCAAGGCGAGATCTCAGGTGAGATCCGTATTGCTTAGGTGGCCAGCTCTCGATTGGAGGATTTTTTCGAGCAATTGCTGCACCTGACTTTAGTCAGAGTAAGCTTCTAGCCTTTGTAGGATCTCTTGGATTAAATGCTCGTCGGGGCCGCTGAGCTCTGGGTGGAGGGTCGCCTGGTTGAGGTAGTGCCTCAGATCCTGACAGGCCTGCTGCCAACGCCCCAACTGGTAACAGAGCAAGCCCCGATCCCTCAGGTGGGGCAAGGACTCTGGGATCAATAACAAGATGCGCTCCACCGCTGCCAAGGCAAGCTCTAGCTGGGCGCGGCTCAAGTAAATCTGCTTAAGATTGTTGAGCAGCCGCACCAAGATTAGGCGAGGAGGGGTGGGGCGGAGGTGATGATCTTGTAAAGGGATCCTGGGCCCGTAGATCTGTGCCAAACGCTCTTGGCAGTCCTCGGGAAACAAAATTTCTCCCTGATGAAAGGGATCCACAAAAATCTCCGCGTCTACAAACAGGGGCCGCACCAGAAAGTGGCCGGGCATGCCTACCCCTGCCATGGGAAAATCGATCCGCCGCGCCAGCTCTAGATAGATCAGAGAAAGAGTGATCGGGATCCCGGTGCGCCGATCGATCACCTCGTTTAAAAAGCTGTTGCGCGGGTCATAATAGTCTTCGCTGTTGCCACAAAAGCCCAGATCTTCAAAGAGATAGCGATTTAAAATCCGGATGACGCGCAGGGGGTAGCGCTCGGGAGGAAGACGCTCTTGCACTTCTGCGGCCATCTCATCCAAAGCGGCCAAATACTCTTCTACATCCAAGTCGGGATAGGCTTCTTGGGCGATCCAGAGGGCCGCTCGGCCCAGATCGATGGGATCCGCTTGAATTTCTTGGAGGAAGCGTTGGCGGGCAGCAGGAATGCTCATGGGAGGCTGGAGTGTTTGTCAACCATCTCGGCTAGAACAGCAGCGTGCAGAAGCTGGTCAACAGCAGCGTCAATGCCGTCAGAAGCAGGCTAAAGCTCCACAGCCCCACGGCGGCAAACAGGAGGAGCCCGATGACCCAGATGAGCAGAGCATTCCAGTAGGGCCGGTTGGGGGCCTTGGAAACGTTGATTTTTTGGAAGAAGGGCAGCAGGATAAACGCCACATCCAGCAGCAGCCGCGGCAGCCGCAAATCCTGGGGCAACGGCCGATCCCGCACTGCCAAGTAGAGCAGCCCCCAGCTCAACAGGAGCGGGAGCAGCAACAGGTAATTGGATTCGGCCAGCAGCGGTCGATCCACGACTAGCGGAAACAGAGGGCTGATCCCCCAGCCCAGATAGAGGTAAAAGTCGAACTTCAACAGCGGCTGCAACAGAGGGGGCAGGCCGAGGCGCTGAATGTGTTGTTGAATCCTACTCCCCTGAGCTCCGGATCTCTGGCCCCCAGATCCGCCTGTTTGAGGGGTTTGCCCTGCCGGGGTTGCCCGCCAACCGCAGTGGTCGCAGTAGGGGGACTTGTAGCGATAGGCCGGGATCGGCTTGCCACAGGCCGGGCAGCGCTGGATCGGACGAGGTTGAGAACTGGAGGCCATGACCACCCGTGATGCTCCTGCTCTAGCATGCCCCAATTGCGTTCAGTTGATTCCCAGGACAAAAGATAACGTGATACAGGCTGCCCCCAAGGCTGCTCCGGCGATCACCTGGACGGGCGTATGGCCCAGCAACTCCCTCAAGTAGGGCTCCTGGAAGCGATCTGCACCCTTCTCCTCAAACCATTCTTCCATGAGGCGGTTCAGCACCCGCGCCTGCTTGCCGGCAGCCTGACGGATCCCGGCGGCATCGTACATCACCACCAGCGCAAAGACCATCGTTGCCGCAAACAGCAGGCTGTCCCAGCCTTCCTCCAGCCCCACCCCCACCGACAAAGCCGTTACCAGCGCTGCGTGAGAGCTGGGCATCCCCCCTGTCTCCACCAAAACCCGCAGGTTGAGCTTGCCCGAACGCACATAGGCCAGGATCAGCTTGATGGCCTGGGCCAAGACACTGGCCAGCAGAGCAACCCAGAGAACGTGGTTGGCCATCAACTGCTGCAGCATAGGGCTCTCCGGCACCAGAACGCGACCAGGGTCTCCGACAGGGTGGACAGGGATCCCATCTACCTTCTTGTCCTCTTGTCTCAATGCTGGCGGCGGGTGATGAAATCGGCCAGAGCCAACAGGGGCTCGGCCTGGGATCCGTAGGGGCGCAACGCCTCCTTGGCCGATTGGATCAGTTCCTCAGCTTTCTGCCGGGAAGCCTCTAGGCCCAACAAGCTGGGGTAGGTGGCTTTGGCGGCAGCTTGATCCTTGCCTGCCGTTTTGCCCAGTTGCTCGCTGGTGGCAGTAACATCCAAAATGTCGTCCACGATCTGAAAAGCCAGGCCGATGTCCCGAGCGTAGTGGCTCAGCCGCGCCAGCAGCTCCTCATCGGCCCCTGCCAGGATCCCTCCCGAAACCACCGAGGCCTCCAGCAGAGCACCCGTCTTGTGGCTGTGGATGTACTCCAAAGTTTCTAGGGAAATGGCTTTGCCTTCGGACTCCAGATCCACCACCTGGCCCCCTACCAAGCCGGTTGCCGCCACAGCATGGCCAATGCGGGCAATGACTTGCAGCACCAACTGCGGCGGCACCCCCCGCGTTTGGCTGGCGATATGCTCAAAGGCATAGGCCAGCAGGGCATCTCCTGCCAAAATGGCGATATCCTCGCCGAATACCTTGTGATTGGTGGGCTTGCCGCGGCGAAAATCGTCGTTGTCCATCGCCGGCAGATCGTCGTGGATCAGCGACATGGTGTGGATCATCTCCAGGGCGCAGGCGGTGGGCATGGCCTGCTCCACAGAGCCGCCGGCCAACTCACAGGCCGCCAGACAGAGGATCGGCCTCAGGCGTTTCCCCCCCGCCAGCAGGCTGTAGCGCATCGCCTCGTAAATGCGCTCCGGATAGGCGGGAACCAATGCCGCAGAAAGCGCCTCTTCCACCTGTTGCTGGCGTTGGCTCAAGTAGGTGTCCAGGTTGAAGGTTTGGGCAACCAAGGGAGGGCTCCTCTCAACTCAGCAACGGCGGGAAGGGGTTCTACAACAGGCCTGCAAGCTGACATTATCTCATGTCCACTCTAGGTCGGGATCCGCCTTCCTCAGCCGGTGAAAGCAAGTTGCAACCCCTAAGGAAAGGGTCAAGAGGAAGGGCCGCGAGCTTGCGCTAGCCGTCCCCCCAATGTCAGGATGCATTGAGGATCTTGAACCGGCTTGGTCTTCCCATGTCCCACTCACCTGCTCAGCTCAGCGCTTCTCCTTCCTCCGTCGGCGATGGCGACCGTCTGCTGCGGGCGGCCCGCGGGGAAGTGGTAGATCGTCCCCCCGTTTGGATGATGCGCCAGGCGGGTCGCTACATGGCGGCCTACCGCGAGCTGCAGAGCAAATACACCTTCAAGCAGCGCTGCGAGATCCCGGAGCTGGCGATTGAGATCTCGCTGCAGCCGTTTCGCGCCTTTGCCCCCGACGGCGTCATTATGTTCAGCGACATCCTCACCCCCCTCGAGGGCATGGGGATCCCCTTTGAGTTGGTGGAGCAGCAGGGGCCGCTCATCGACCCGCCGATCCGCTCCCAGGCCCAAGTTGAGCAAATCCGACTGCTAGAGCCGGAAGAAAGCCTGCCCTTTATCAAGACCATCCTCAGCACTCTGCGCCGCGAGGTGGAAGGGAAGGCGACGCTGCTGGGCTTTGTCGGCTCCCCTTGGACCTTGGCCTGCTACGCCGTGGAGGGCCGCAGCTCCAAAGATTATGCCCATATCAAGAGCCTGGCCTTCACTCAGCCGCAGGTGTTGCATCAGTTGCTGAGTAAGCTGGCGGATAGCATTGCCCGCTACGTGATCTACCAGATCGAGTGCGGCGCCCAGGTGGTGCAGCTCTTCGACACCTGGGCCGGCCAGCTCAGCCCCGGCGACTACGAAACCTGGGCCTTGCCCTACCAAAAGCAAATTGTGGATCAGGTGAAAGCTCGGTGCCCGCAGGTGCCGCTCATTCTCTACATCAACGGCAGCGCTGCTTTGTTGGAGCGGGTGGGCAAAGCTGGCATCGATGTGTTCAGCCTCGATTGGATGAGCGATATGGCCGAGGCCAGGGCCCGCCTGGGATCCCTGGCGGTGCAGGGCAATCTCGACCCAATGGTGTTGCTGGGATCCCCGGAATTCATCCGGCAGCGCACCCTGGAGGTGATTCAAAAGGCGGGATCTCGCGGCCACATCATGAACCTGGGCCACGGCGTGCACCACACCACTCCGGAGGCCAATGTCCATCACTTTTTCGAGACGGTGCGCCAGGCGGCAGAGCTGCTCAAAGCTCTCTAGCCGTATGGAAAAACCCCTTGACTTTAGGGGTAGGGTTTGCCTTACGAGCCAGGGATCCCCGGTGTACATCAGCGTCATCATCCCCACCTACAACCGCCGTCCCATCTTGCAGAAATGTCTGCAGGCCTTGGCGCAGCAGCAGCCTGGCCCCTACGACGGCTACGAGGTGGTGGTGGTGGACGACGGCTCCACCGATGGCACGCTGGAATGGCTGCAGAGCCAGCCGCCAGATTTGCCGCCGATCAGGCTTTTGTGCCAAGAACACCGCGGCCCTGCTGCCGCCCGCAACCTGGGGTTTCGCCACGCCCAGGGATCCATCATTGTCTTTATCGACAGCGACCTGGTGGTGGTGGAGCACTTTTTGGCCGCTCATGCCCAGATGCTGCGGCGACACGGGGTTACCGGCAATCCCGACTCGCCCCACGAGGCCAAGGTCTTCACCTACGGGCGGGTAATCAACACCTGCAATTTTCGGGATCCCTGCTCCGAGCCCTTCAAGCCCACCGATTTTTCGGCAGCCTTCTTTGCCACCGGCAACGTGGCCATTGCCCGCCATTGGCTGGAGCGGGCTTGTGAAACCCCTGCCGGCCCCTTTGACGAGCGGTTTCACCTCTACGGCTGGGAAGACCTGGAGCTGGGGGTGCGGCTAAAGCGCCTGGGCCTGCGCCTGGTCAAGTGCCCCCAAGCCACCGGCTACCATTGGCATCCGCCCTTCGAGCTGGCGCAAATCCCAGCCCTCATCGAGCGGGAGCGGCAGCGGGGCCGCATGGGCATCCTCTTTTACCAAAAGCACCCCACCTGGGCCGTGCGCCTGATGATCCAACTGACGCCTCTGCATCAATGCCTGTGGGGCCTTCTGTCGCTGGGGGGGTGGCTGAACGAGAAGCGCTTAGAGCCGCTGCTGCGCTGGTTGATCCGGCAGGGCCGCTCGCAGTTGGCCTTGGAGCTGTGTCGGGTTTTCTTCCTCAACTGGTACAACGTCCAGGCGGTTTACGAGAGCTACAGAGCGATGAAAGCCCGAAACACGGGGATCCACCTGTTCTGAGCGCTCACCAGCGTCGGATAGGTCAGCCGACCATAGTCCTTGCCGGGGAGCAAGGGCGTTCCGGGATCCGGGTCGGCAGGGCCAAGGGGTTCCCAAACGGCGCCGGCCCCCTTGACAATGGCCCACACCGCCGCCACATCCCAGATCTTGGGCGAGCGTTCTACCGCCCCCAAAAGGCTGCCGCCGGCCACCGCCAGCAGGTTGTAGGCAGCGCCGCCCAGCATGCGGGCTTTGCAGGGAAATTGCGGGCTAATCCAGTGGCTGCTGCGGGAGCAAAAATTAAACAGTTGGTTGGGTCCGGGTGGGGCGGTGCTGGGGCGAATGGGCTGAGGACGGACGGGATCCCGGTCGTGGCGGATGAGAAAAGCTCCTGCCGGCGCGTCGTCGGGAAACTGAGGCCAGTAGCCGTAGAAAGTCTGGCGGATGGGGGGCAGATGCACACAGCCAAACACAGGCACACCCCAGTGCAACAGCGCCAGCGAGCTGCCCCAGATGGGGATCCCGTGGGCAAAATTGGTGGTGCCATCCAGGGGATCCACCACCCAGCACCACTCTTTCTCCAGGAAAATGTGGTTGGACTCCTCGCTCAGGCAGCCGTGATCCGGGTAGGCCGCGGCAATTGCCTCCTGAAAGGCGCGATCCGCCCATTGGTCAGAAGCGGTCACCAAGCTGCCGTCCGCTTTTTCCGTAGAGGAGGCCTGGCCAAAGTCTGCCAAGAGCTGCGCTCCGACCTTTGCCGTGGCCTGCAGGGCAAACTCGGTAACCTCCAGCCAGAAGGGCGGGAGAGAAGCGGTTTCAGGAGAAGCACCCATGCCCCAATCCTAGCGGGATCCCTGACTTCTGGGGCGAAAAAGGGCGGATCCCTCACCCACAGGTCTTGCGCCCTCAAGCTGACTAGAATCATTTTAGGTAGACCCTCCCCTCGGCTGGCCCTCCTCCTCCATGAACCAGCGCCTAATTGGACAACTGATCGGCAACCGCTACCGACTGACCCACCACATCAGCGAGGGTGGCTACGGCAATGTGTTCGAGGCGGTGGATACCCAGTTGAATGACGAGCCGGTGGCCGTTAAGTTGTTGCGCCCGCCGCCGCCAGACATGGAGCCGGAGTATTACCAGCAACTGCAGCAGCGCTTCCTGGACGAGGCCAGGGTCAGCGCCCTGTTGGGCGAGCACCCCAACATTGTGCAGGTGCGCTCCTACGGTCTGTACCAAAACCAGCCCTACCTGGTGATGGAGTACCTGAAGGCCAAGCCTTACACGGGCCAGGGCTTGGACTATGTGTTGGCACGGGAAGGTCCCCTGCACCCAGAGCGGGTGGTGAACTTGGCTTTGCAAATTTGCTCGGCCCTGCACCACGCCCACAACTTTCACATGGATCTGGGCAAACACTCGATTCGAGGGGTCATCCACCGCGATATCAAGCCCAGCAACATCTTTGTGCAAAAAGGGCCCGATGGCAAAGAACGGGTCAAGCTCCTGGACTTTGGCATTTCCAAACTCATGGGGGAAACCTCTCGTGGCCTGACGCAAACCGGGTATTTTTTGGGCACGATGGTCTATGCCTCGCCGGAGCAGATGCGGGGAGAGAAGCTGGATGGCCGCTCCGACATCTATTCCCTGGGGGTGGTTTTGTACGAGCTGTTAACCGGTGCGTTGCCCTTCGAGCCAGAGACCGACACCCTGCAGGGCTGGTACCACGTCCACAACTTTCAAAAGCCCCGCCCTTTTCAAGACCATCCGCTGCCCCACCCCATCCCTGAGGCCCTAGAAAAGGTGGTGCTGCGTTGCTTGGAGAAAGACCCTGCCCTTCGCCCGGCCACCATGGAGGAGCTGGCCCAGCAGCTCCGAGCCGTCTATGGGGACAAGATCCCGCCTCCCCCTCAAAAGGCTCCTCTGCAGCGGATCCCTGCCGGCTTTGGCCAGCAAGCCACCCAGCAGAGCCGAGCCGCCCCTGTTTCGGAAGCTGAGGAAGAAGAGCTGCAGCGGGCGGTGCGTTTGATCGAGGCAGGCGAATACAAAATGGCTGTCCACCTGCTTAACAAGCTGATCCAGAGTGCCCCCAACGAAGCCCGCTACTACCTATACCGCGGCCTGGCCCACCAGCGGCAGGGCCATTGGGGCCTTGCCCAGATGGACTATCAAGGAGTGCTGCGGCTGGAGCCGGGTAACCCCTCGGCAGAACAGGGGCTGCGCGAGGTCGAACAGCAGGTCGGCCAGGAACAGGTTAGCCCCCACCAGAAGCCCACCCTCCCCACCTCAGGCAAGCCCCGCCAGAGCAAAGGATTGGCCCTGGGCTGGCTCCTGGCCAATTGGGCGGCGGCTGGGATCGGCTATCTGGGGCTGGGGGCGGCAGCTCCCCTGCTGGCTGCTTTGGGTTCGCTCCAAGGAGCGGTGGCCGGGGCCGGCCTGGGTTTGGGGATGGGGCTACTCCAGTGGGCGGTATTGCGGCGGCAGGTCTCTTGGCGGTGGGTGGCGGCCACGCTGCTGGCCACGGCTTTGGGTTGGGTAGCAGCAGATACCCTGGAGGCGGGGATGGCAACCTTCGCTTTCGATCCCAGGGATCCCTGGCTGCAGAACGCCTTGCAGGCGATGGCCAGCCCGCTGCGTGGCTTGCTGGTGGGGCTTGGCGTCGGTGGATTGCAAGGGATCCTCCTGTCCCGGCATGGGAAAGTTGCCTGGGCCTGGGTCTTGGCGGCAGGGGTAGAAGGAGGAGGGGCAGCTCTGCTCATCCATTGGCTGTTGGCCGGCTCTGCCTTGAGCCGTTGGCTGCTGCTCCTTGCCGGGCTGCTGGCTCACACCCGTCCCCTCAGCGCCCTGGTGCTTGCTAACTTAAATTGGCGCCGCATCCCTGCCGTTCAAAATTGCCAATAGGCCAAACAACAGGCCGCCTAACCCCCATCCCACAACCACCTCAGCTCCCCTCAAAACTTGCCTGACGAGGGATCCCGTGCAGCCATTAAGAGCAAGAAGGCCCTCCAGCGAGAGCCTTCTCGAGGATCCTATTGCGCCGTTTTACCGTGGTTTTCGACCTGGAAAAGCCAGTGTAGGACATCGGGGATGACTATCGATAGTTTCCAAATCGAGTTTGGCTTACTGCTCTCACATCCACACCCGTCCTAATTGTCGAAGGGTATCGATCGCAAAAACGTAACGGCAGTCACCAACGCCTCAGAATCCTTAGCCCATCATACCGCATCTGCGGGCCGTGCTTGTCAAGTGCTCATCAGGGCTTTGCCAAGGACGGGATCGGCATTTGCTTGGCTTTGGAGGAGCCCTCTTGTCGTTGGGCTAGGATAGGAGGGCAGACCGACTTTTTGCCGGCCATGCTCGACTCTTTGTTGGATAACATTTACGGCGCTTGGTTTCTGCCGGAGCCCACCTTTCGCTCGCTGCGGCAACAGCCTGTTCTCTGGCAAGCTTTTGGGGTGGTGGCGCTGCTGAACATTCTCGAGGCTGTGCGTCGTTTCGGGGTAAACCTGCCGAGCATGGTGCTGGCGCTGCTGGCAGGCTTCCTGGGATGGGTAAGCCTGGCGGCCCTGCTGCAGGCCCTGGCCTTTTGTTTTGGGCGGGCTGCCCCTTCTTTTGCGTCGCTCCTCTGCCTGACGGGCTTTGCTGGCCTGCCCTGGCTGCTGCTGGGACCTGCCCAATCCTTGGGCGGAGTGGCCGGATCCCTGTTGGGGTTCGTGGCGCTGTTGTGGTTTGTGGTTTGGCAGGTGCGGGCGGCAGCGGTGGCGCTGGATCTGGAGTGGTGGCGCCTGGCGGGTCTGATCCCGTTGGCCTTCCTGGGCGGGCTCCTGTCCTTGAACTGGTTGACCAGCGCCGTTGTGGCTTTGGCTTCTCTGGGCTGAAAGGCAATTGCAAAATTGGGAAGAAGCAGCCCGCCGGGCTAGTTGGGCACTCGCTGCAGGTGCGGTTTTTCCTCCGGCAGGATCGCCCCTTCCACAGGGCAAACCTGAAGACAGATGCCACAGTCAATACAGGTGGCAAAGTCGATCCAGAAGTAGTCGGTGCCTTTGGCATTTTTGCCGTCCCCAGGGTGAATGCAGGCGACGGGGCAGGCCTCCACACAGTCGGCAACGCCTTCACAAATATCGGTGACGATGGTATGAGGCATGGATCCCTCTCCCTCAATCGAGTCAACCTCAACACCTTCCCATCCGCTTGGCCCAGAGTCTGTTGGCCCGTTGGCAGTGGGTGGCAGAGGGCTTTGTCATTTTAGGCGAAAACGGATCCCTCTGAGAGCGACCCCAAGCCCTCACCCCCCGTTCCTCTCCTAGGGAGAGAGGAAATGGGGCAAGGAACCGTTTTGCCGCCGTTGGGAGCAGTAGCTGTGCAACCGATGTCCCATCGCGCCCGGCAGCGGCTGTGGGGAATGCAGATCACTGGCGGCAGAACCTGCAGCTAGGTCTCTCTCAAATCCCGCTCTTGAGATTGCCACCAACGGCTGAGGGGCCAATAGAGAGCGGGGGCCCACAGGCTGCTTAAAATGGCCGACGTGAGGGCATTGCGCTGATGGTTCCACCAGATGCTCTCCAGAGAACGGGGGCCATCGCCGCCAATGGCGCCGGCGGCAGGCGAGGAGTTTGCCAACCCATCCAACCAAGTTGCCATTTCCGCCGGCTCGAGGCCAGCGGATCCCTGAGAGGCCGTCAGCCACATCCATTGCAGCGCCATCAGCGTCTCGGCAATCACCACCATGCCGAAGACGATCAAAGCCACGGAGATGAAGTCCTCTTGCATGTAGCGCTGCTTCTGCAACTTGGCCGTGAGGATCCCGACCACCGCCAACCCCAGGGCATGGGTAGGATAAGGGTTGGTCAGGGCATCCTGCAGAAAACCCAATGTGATCCCGGCAACAGCCCCCTGCCAAGCCTTGCGCCGCACGCTCCAGCACACCACCCAGATCAGGGGCCAATCGGGGGTTAGGCCCGCCAGCTCCAAGCCCGGCCCCCGCCACCAAGGGGCCACCACCGCCAACAGCCCTGACAAGGCGGTGACCAGCCAATTGAGGCGAGACTTAAGGTTGAGCATAGCGGTAAATCAAGGCCCACTCCAAGAGGCCCAGGGGCGCCGACAATTCGACTGTGGCTTGTGGGGCAGGGCTGGCATCCAGGTTGATGGCTCGAACCGTTCCCACCACAACCCCCGCCGGGTAGAAGCTGCTCAGGCCCGAAGTTACCACCACATCCCCCACTTCCACTTTGGGATCCTTATCGAAAAAATCCAAGATGGCGTTCTGGGTGCCGGTGCCCCGCAAGATGCCCATGTGCCGGCTGCGGCTGAGCATCACCCCGACACGGCTGGTGGGATCGCTAATAAGCAGCACGCGGCTGGTGTTGGGGGTTACCGCCTCAACCCGCCCGACCAATCCCCCCGGTGCCATAACCACATCTCCTACCCTGACCCCATGCTGGCTGCCGCGGCTGAGGGTGAGCTGTTGCCACCAGTGATCGGCGCTGCGGCCCACCACCGCCGCCGGGATCCCTGCTTGGGGCATTTGCTCGGTAAATTGCAGCAGGCGCTTCAGCTCGCGGTTTTGGTGCCGCAGCTCGGCCACCAGGGCCTGTAGCTCGCGGGTGGCGGCCTGGCTAAGTACGGCGTCAGGATCCACAGGTGGACGGATGGGTGCGGTGAGCCAACTGTACAGCTCCACCAGCAGGGATCCCTGGGTCTGGCGCAAAGCCCACGCCCCTCCTATCGCCGAAGCAGACAGGAGCAACCCCAAACCATAACGCATCCACCACTGGTGTAGCCGATTCAAGCAATACCTCTCTAACCCACTCGACTCACACCTCGAATCAGGGATTCAGAGGAAACTCCTCTAACCCTTGAAGCTGCCGCTCAACACTCGACCCAAGGTTTTGAAATCCTCCAAAACCCGCCCTGTACCGAGCACCACACAACTGAGGGGATCCGGGGCAATGTGAACCAGGATCCCGGTCTCATGGCTGATCAGGGCGTCTAGCCCCTTGAGCAACGCCCCCCCTCCCGCCAACATAATGCCGCGGTCGATGATGTCTGCCGCCAATTCCGGCGGCGTGCGCTCCAGGGTGCGCTTGATGGCCTCCACAATGACCGAGAGGGGCTCGGCCATGCTCTCACGGATCTCAGTGCTCTTCACCGTCACAGTGCGGGGCAAACCCGAAAGCAAATGCAGCCCCCGCACTTCCATGGTCATCTCCTCTTGAGTTGGGTAGGCAGAGCCGATTTGAATTTTAATCTCTTCGGCAGTGCGCTCCCCGATGGTGAGATTGTGAACTTTTTTCATGTACTGAATGATGGCCTCGCTCAGCTCGTCTCCTGCCACCCGCACCGACTCGCTGAGGACGATCCCTTGCAAGCTGAGGACGGCCACCTCGGTGGTGCCGCCGCCGATGTCGATGATCATGTTCCCGGTGGGCTCTTGCACCGGCAGCCCCGCGCCGATGGCTGCTGCCACCGGCTCATCCACCAAATACACCTCCCGCGAGCCGGCTTGCAGGGCCGCTTCCATCACTGCCCGTCGCTCTACGCCGGTCACCCCACTTGGGATCCCGATGACGATGCGCGGGGCGATCAAGTAACGACCTCCATGCACCCGCTGGATGAAGTGCTTCAGCATCATCTCCGCCGTGTCGAAGTCGGCGATCACCCCATCCCGCAGAGGACGCACAGCCACGATGTTGCCCGGGGTACGGCCCAACATTTTTTTGGCATCTTCCCCCACGGCCAGCGGTTGTTTGGTGTTTTGGTCGATGGCGACGACAGAGGGCTCCTGTAGGACAATGCCGCGGCCAGCCACATAGACTAGGGTGTTGGCCGTGCCCAGATCGATGCCCATGTCACGGGAAAATCGGCTGAATAGCCCCACGGTAGGTTGCTCCAGTTTTTATTCGTGAAGAAAGAGCAGCAAGTCTCGCTACCTACTATAGTCCAATCCTAGGAGAGGCGGGGATCCCTTTCCGAGTGGCGCAGTTAGGGCTGGCTATCAGCGGAAGTTCGGATTAGAATGAGTAGCTTCCTTTTTCCGGTTGCGATGCAGATTGCTGCAGCTTTGCTGAGCTTGGCCACCCCCAATTTGCCCCGTTTGTTGCACTTTTACCAGGCCCTCTTGGGGATCCCGCCCCAAGTCCAGCTCTCCAGGGAGGGAGAGCCAGTGTATGTGGAGTTTCGCCTGCCTGGCCTGCGACTGGGCCTCTACCGCAGTCTCCATCCAGAGTTTGCCGCCCAGGCGGGAGCAGCAAGTCTTTGCCTGCAGGTGCAGGATCTGGCGGCATGCCTGGGATCCCTGGCGGCGGTGTTGGCGGAGCACCAGATCTCCGTTTCGCCGCTGCGGCAGGCCTTTCACGGCCAGGAGGTGGACTTCCGGGATCCCGATGGCAATCGCATTGTGTTGCACCAACCTTCTGCGGCCTTCTGGCAGGCGATGACCTGGGAGGGGACTTGCAACTGAACCAAGACCCCTGAGGCTCAGGGGAGACTCTTTGGAACCTTTTCGAGCAAAAAAAGTTGTGGCAGGTGCTATGTCCCAGCCTGAATTCAAAGGGTCGTAGCCAGTTTGGGGGGACAGGCTTTTTCCCAATTGGGGCAAGAGGCCGGGGTGTTGGGAAAAGTCCCCCATCCCCTGTGGTTGAGAATAGTTAAAACTCGGAGGCTAGGTAGGGATGGCGGTGTCCCCGTTGAGGCTGAGCAGGTCATGAAAAAACCTCTGGGCGTCTGTCCGTGTTTCGACCCCAGAGGCTTCTTCTCTTCACTCCTCACCACCCCTGAGCGTACCCGCCTTCCAAAAGGTTGTCAAGCATTTTCCCAGGGGGGCTAGCGGGTGGGAAACCGCACCAGAGCAGCGCTGCCGTAGAGGATCATCTGGTGAGGCTGTAGGCACACCCGATCTAGTCGCAGCTTGCTCCCTTGCAGGGCTAGCCGATCCAAATCCAGGAGCGCATTCAGGTGATCCACCAAGGCTCGGCTCAGGGCCCGCCCCTCCTCCGTGTCGCCCTCAAACAGCGGATCGGCAAGGCAAATGCGGCGACGTTCTAGCACCTCGATGCGAGCGGAAAAGCCCACCTGCAAGGGCTTTTCTCCCCCTGGCTGAACCTCGGCCTGCAATCGCAACCGCTGCTCTGGGGTGAGGTGAACCTCGACCTGATGAAATGAGAGCGGCTTGCCCCCCTGATCCACCTGAGCCAGCTTGTTCAGCACAAAAGGCGTGTTAAAGGAGCGCGCCAGATCCGCTTCGCTCAGCACCACCCGCATCCTGGCCTGCACCGGCTGCCGCAGCTTAATCCGACCCTGCCAGATTTGGCTAAAGTCAATGGCTACAGCGTTGCAAAACAGCTCTAAAAGCGAAAGCCGCAGGCCGTTGTACATCTGCAGGTTCTGGCCCACCAGCTCAAAGCTGTCGATGCGTCCTTGCAACAGCTTGGCAATGGGCTCTGCCCGCACGCGCGCCTCCAGCCGCTCTGCCTGCTTGAAGAGAGCGCGAATGGCTGCGCTCACTCCCCGGCTGACCCAGTCAGTAAGCATGGGATGAGGCAAAGAGAGTTCTGGCAGGAGTCCTGTGACCATAGGGCAAGCTAAGAGCGCCTACAGGGATCATAACCAACCATTAAGAAAAGTTACAGCTCCTACCGAGGGAGAGCTGCTCTCTCAAGGGTATGGGCGTCCCTCTTGCATGGCCGAGCGGGCCACGGCTGCGATCCCCTGGTCGGTGGCGCGGGGCAGATGAAAGTACCGTCCGCCCGCCAGTTCCGCCAGCTCGGCGCTGAAACCGGTGGTTACAAAGCGGCTCTGCGAGTCGATGAGAAGCAGCTTCAATCCCAGGGCGCGGATGCGCAGGGCGATCTCCCGCAGCTCCTGCTTCAGGTCGATGGGATCGCTTTCGCTGCGTCCCAGGGAGCGGCTGAGGGGGATGTTGGCCCGGCCATCGGTGAGGGCTACCAGGAGCACCTCTCCCACGTCGCCGCTGGCGCGGGCGTTCACCCCCAGGCGCACCGCTTGGGTGAGGGCATGGGCCAGTGGGGATCCCCCGCCGCAGGGCAGGGATTCCAGGCGGCGGCGGGCCAGCTCGATGGAGCGGGTGGGGGGCAGCAGCACCTCGGCAGCCTCGCCGCGAAAGGCAATCAGGGCAACTTTGTCGCGGTTTTGGTAGGCCTCAGTGAGCAGGCGCAGGGCGGCGCCTTTGGCCGCCTGCATGCGGTTGAGGGCCATGGAGCCGGAGGCGTCTACCACGAAGATCACCAAGGCCCCTGCCTTGCGGGCCAGCTTCTTGGCGCGGATGTCGCCGGGCTCAACAATGACGGCCCGCCCCGGCTGCCGCTGGCGGCGGCTTTTCTGGTAGGGGGCAGCCGCCCGCAGAGTGGCGTCGACGGCGATGCGGGGATTGGCGCCCTGGGGCAGGATGGGCTTGACGTAGCGGCCCCGGTCGGCGCTGAACACCAGGCTGCGGGATCCCGTTTTCCCTTGTTGGTTGAGGGATTGGGCAAAGGCCAAGAGGCGTGGGTCGAGGGCCACTTGTTCGGGATCGAAGAAAAACTCCTGGGGCAGGCTGGGATTTTCCGGCTGGGGCTCCGTCTCTTCTCTGTCTTCCCCCTCCTTGTCGGGCTCTGGCGGCTGGGGATCCGACTGTTGCGATTGGGGTGGCGGCGGGGGTTGGTCGGGATCGTAGCGGGCGCGGGGCAGCAGCACCAGTTGCACTGCCTGTTGCAGATCCTCGGCCACCAGGCGATCCCGTCCCTCCAGGGCGGCCAGGGCACAGGCGGCCCGCAGGGCAAACTGCTCCCCTCGATGGCCTTGGACGTTGCCGCGGATGGCCTCTTGCACCAGGTAGAGGATCTGTTCCCGCTTGGGCTTGACCTGGGGCAGCCACTCCCGCGCCAGGAGAATGCGGGTGCGGATTTCCTCCAGTTCCGCTTGGTGTTCCGCCAGAAAGGACTCGGGAGCGTCGACAAATTGCGTTGCCCGCTGGACAATTTCCCTGCGCTCTTCCAGGCTCAGCTCCTGCCCCACCGGCACCACCAGCGCCAGGCGATCCAGCAGGTGGGGGCGCAGGGATCCCTCTTCGGGGTTGTAGGTGGCCACCAAGAGAGGCCGGCAGGGGTGTTGCAGGCTCAGCCCTTCCCGCTCCAGGCGGTTGACCCCATCTCCCACCACCGTCAGCAGCAGGTTGACGATGGCGTCGTCCAAGAGGTGGATGTCATCCACGTAGAGCACGCCGCGGTGGGCGGCAGCCAAGAGCCCCGGCTGAAAAACCGTTTCCCCCTGCCTCACCGAGGCCTCCACATCCACGGATCCCAAGAGCCGATCCTCGGTCACCCCCAAAGGCACTTGGACAAAGGGAGGGGCTATCACCTGGGTGGGGGGTGTCGTTCCCTGGGGGTAGCGGGCCTTGGCCCAGTCCGACCAGGTCTCGGGCCGCGCCGGGTCGTCGTTGCAATAGGAGCCGGCAATCACCTCGATGGGGGGCAGCAGGGCGTGGATCCCTCGGGCCAAGACCGACTTGGCCGTGCCGCGCGGCCCCACCAGCACCACTCCTCCCAAGCTGGGATCCACCGCCGCCAACAGGAGAGCCAGCTTGGCGGTTTGCTGGCCGACCACGGCGGTAAGAGGGAAAGTGCGGGGAGGGGCTAGAGCTGCCGATCCTGAGGTTGAGGAGTAGAACGTGGCCATCGGCACGATAGGGGCTCGAGGTAGGGAGACATGCACTCAAGTCTATCGCTTGTAGGAGTTTCCCGGAGCCTTGCCAACTGGCTACCGCTAGCCTCTTCCTCGAACGAGGTTGCCAGAGCCACCCCTCAACAAGTAGCAATCATCACATGCTTGGCAATTTGATACTCTCGCACGGCCTCTGCCGAGAGATCTTTGCCAAATCCCGATTGCTTGAAGCCGCCGTGGGGAGCCTCGGAGGCGATGGGGAGATGATCGTTGATCCAGACGGTTCCGAACTCCAGATCGGCGGCCAGTTTCATGGCTCGTCCGAGGTCTTGAGTCCACACAGAAGCCGCCAGCCCGTATAGGACGTCATTGCCCAGGCGTAGCGCTTCCGCTTCTTCGCGGAACGAGCCGAGCGTGAGGACCGGCCCAAAAACCTCACTCTGCACGATCTCCGCTTTTTGATCGACATGGGTAATCACTGTGGGTTCGTAGTAGTAGCCCCGGTCAAACTGAGGAGGGATCCGCCCGCCGGTCAGCACCTTGGCTCCCTCGGCTTTGGCCCGCTCCACAAATCCCCTCACCCGCTCCCGCTGGGCTGCCGAGACCAAGGGCCCCATCTCCACCCCCGCCTCAAAAGGGGATCCCAGCCTTACTTTGCGCATCGCCTCGACGATGGCCTCTTGCATCTGCGCCAGCTTGCTCTCGTGCACATAGAGGCGGGTGGCTGCCGTGCAGTCCTGGCCGCTGTTGAAGGTGGCGGCAAAAGCAGCCTTGGCGGCCACAGTCTCCACGTCGGCATCTTCGAAAACCAAAAACGGGGCTTTGCCTCCCAGCTCCAGATGCACCCGCTTGAGAGTGTCTGCCGCCGTCCGCATCACCTGCTTGCCAGTGGCAGTAGAGCCGGTGAGGCTGACCATGCGTACCTGCGGGTGCTCCACCAGGGCTTGGCCGGTAGCATCGCCTCCGGTAACGATGTTGACCACCCCCGGCGGGATCCCGGCCTCAGCAGTCAGCTCCGCCAGCATCAGGGTAGTCAGAGGGGTGGTGGGAGCGGGCTTGAGCACTACTGTGCAGCCGGCAGCCAGGGCGGGGCCGATCTTCCAGACGGCCATCAGCAGCGGGTAGTTCCAAGGGGTAATTTGCGCGCACACCCCCACTGGCTCCTTGCGAAATAGCGAGGTGTAACCTCTGGCGTATTCTCCGGCGCTCAAACCATGGATGTCGCGGGCGGCAGCGGCAAAGAAACGCAGGTTATCCACCGCAAAGGCCAGATCCCCTCCCAAGCTGACCAGCTCGTAGGGCTTGCCGGTGTTTTCCGACTCCAGACGGGCCAGCTCGGCAGCGCGGGCTTCGATGAGATCCGCCAACTTCCAGAGGGCCAGGGATCGCTCGCCGGGGGTGAGCTTCGACCAACGGCCATCGTAGAAAGCCGTGTGGGCCGCCTGCACCGCCCGATCCACATCGGCAGGGCTGGCGTCCACCACCTCCGCCAATTGCTCGCCCGTAGCCGGGTTCTCGATGTCCATCAGGTTTCCCCCTTGGCTGTCAACCCATTGGCCGTCGATCCAGAGTTTGTGGGCCATGGCCTCTTCTCAACTGCTCGCTAGCAACACTTCTCCCCATTGTGCCGAATCTTGTCCAGCTTGGAGGGCGTTGTCGAGGAGAGGGCCAAGCCGCCAGGGATCCCCTCTCTCTGGGGTTTCCGTCTGGTAAGGTCAGAAGGGAGCTTTCTGCACCAGCGAGGTTGGCCTATGTCTCCTGTGCTGTGGCAAGCCATTGGGTACGCCGGCGGGATCTCGCTGGGGATCGTGGGACTGGTTGCCCTTGTCAACTTTCTCTGGCAGCGCCTAGAGCAGCAGGCGGAGAAAGCTACGGCCCAGCCAGCCGAGTCGCCCTCGGCTTCAGAACTTGGCAACACCTCGGAGGGATCCCCCTCAGCATGAGCGACAGGGTTCGCGTTCACGTTTGGGTGCGCGGGCGGGTTCAGGGAGTGGGGTTTCGGGCCTACACCGAAGCCATGGCCCGCAACGCCGGCGTCCACGGCTGGGTGCGCAATCTGCGGGATGGCCGGGTGGAGGCGGTTTTTGAAGGATCCCCGGCGGCGGTGGAGGCGATGTTGCGCTGGTGCCAGCAGGGCAGCCCCGGCTCGCGGGTGGAGGCCGTCGAACACCGCTTCGAGCCACCCGAAGGCCTCTCCACCTTCGAGATCCGCCCCACCGTTTGAGGCAGCAGCTCAGCAGCTAGCGATATCCCACTAGAATGGGAAAACCTACTCTTTCTCGTTTGGCCATGACGGTTGCTGCCCCTGCCAAAGTGGAATACGAAGCTGTGATTGGGCTGGAGGTGCACTGCCAGCTCAGCACCCGCTCCAAGATCTTCTCCAGCAGCGCGACGGCCTTTGGCGCTCCCCCCAACACCCAAATTGACCCTGTCTGCATGGGCCTGCCCGGCACCCTGCCCGTGCTGAACGAGAAGGTGCTGGAATACGCGGTCAAGGCTGGCCTGGCCCTCAATTGCACCATCGCCCCCTACAGCAAGTTCGACCGCAAGCAGTACTTCTACCCCGACCTGCCCAAAAACTACCAAATCTCCCAGTACGACCTGCCCATTGCCACCCACGGCTGGGTCGAGATCCAGCTCAGCGACGGCCGCAGCAAGCGCATCGGCATCACCCGTTTGCACATAGAAGAAGACGCGGGCAAATTGGTGCATGCCGGCAGCGATCGGCTGTCGGGATCCAGCTATTCCCTGGTAGATTTCAACCGGGCAGGAGTTCCCCTCATCGAGATCGTCAGCGAGCCGGATATCCGCACTGGGGAAGAAGCAGCCGAGTATGTACAGGAGCTGCGCCGCATCCTCCGCTACGCCGGGCTGTGCGATGGCAACCTACAGGAGGGATCCCTGCGCTGCGACGTCAACATCTCGGTGCGCCCGCTGGGCTCCCCGACCTTTGGCACGAAGGTGGAAATCAAGAACATGAACTCCTTCAACGCCATCCAGCGGGCCATCGAGTACGAGTTCAACCGCCAAGTTAAGGCCGTGGAAGCAGGCGAGCCCATCGTACAGGAGACCCGCCTCTGGGAAGAAAACAGCCAGCGCACCATCAGCATGCGCAAGAAAGAGGGATCCAGCGACTACCGCTATTTTCCGGAGCCGGATCTGCCGCCCATTCGTGTGACGGAAGCGCAAAAAGCCCGCTGGCAGGCGGAGCTGCCGGAATTGCCCAGTGTGAAGCGGCGGCGCTACCAACAGGTGTACGGCCTCTCGGTGTATGACTCCCGCTACCTCAGCGACGAACGCAACACCGCCGAGTACTTTGAGGCCGTGGTTGCTGCCGGCGCCGACCCGAAGGCAGCCGCCAACTGGATGATGAGCGACATCGCCAGCTACCTCAACACCCACAAGCTGGACTACCCGGACATCGCCTTGAAGCCGGAAACCCTGGCTGAGCTAATCGGCCTCATCGAGCAAGGCACTATTTCCAGCAAAATTGCCAAGGAGATCCTGCCGGAGCTGCTGGAAAAAGGCGGCTCGGCCCGCGCCCTGGTGGAGGCCAAGGGCCTGACCCAGATCTCCGATAGCAGCCTCTTGGAGCCAATGATCGCCGAGGTGCTGGCCGAGAACCCCGAGCAACTGCAGCAGTACCGGGAGGGCAAAACCAAGCTCTTCGGCTACTTTGTCGGGCAACTGATGAAAAAAACCCAAGGACGGGCGGATCCCAAGCTGGCCAACGAGCTGCTCAAGCGGCATCTAGACGGCTAATTCCAGGCTTCGGTGAGGGAATAGCCCAATTCCTGGATCATGCGCCGCAGCAACGGCAAACTCAGCCCAATGACGTTGCCAGGGCACCCCTCGATCCGCTCCACAAACAAGCTGCCGCGGCCGTCAATGGCAAAGCAGCCAGCACAATTGAGCGGCTCGCCGGTGGCCACGTAGGCGCGGATCTCCTCGTCGCTGGGCTTGGCAAAAAACACCCGTGTTACCGCATAGTGGACGAGGCGGCGGTTCTGCCTCGTGTCAATCAAGGCATGGCCCGTGTAGAGCTCTCCCACTTCGCCCCGCATTTGCCGCAGGCGCCGTTCCGCCTCTAGAGCATTGGCCGGCTTGCCCAGGATCTCCCCCCCTAGGTAGAGCACGGAGTCAGCCCCGATCACCAAGACGGGCTCCCGTTGCTGAGCCGCCACCGCTTCGGCTTTGGCCGCAGCCAGCTTCTGCACCAGCTCCACCGGATCCGGGCTCTGGATTTGGCTTTCGTCAAAGTAGCTGGGTTGAACGCGAAAAGGGATCCGGGCAGCTTCTAACAATTGGCGGCGGGCAGGAGATTGCGAAGCCAGGACAATGGGAGGCAACATCGATTCAATGCTCAACTCAAGCCTAGACGTTTGCAGGACTGAAGTTTGCTCTACTACTAGTTTCCATTAACCTAGTCAAGGTACGCCCGATAGGCGCTCAAGGGAAACCCTCTCGATCTCTTCCCAACGGGATCCCGTCTGTGACCACCCTACCCTCCCAGGCCACCCAAACTGAGCTTGCCCCTGCTGGCCTCCTCCAGCGCTACTGGGGGGATCAGGACACACCCGAAAGCCGCTGGGTCAATTGGCTGGTGGCGGTGCTGGTTTTCTGTTCGTCTGCCTTTTTTGTAGTGGAGACCTACCCCATTCCCCCCCAACTCCGCCTTGGGCTGGAGCGGCTGGATCGCCTCATCCTCGGCCTATTCGTGGTGGAATATCTACTGCGCTGGGCAGCGGCCCTGCAGAAGCTGCGCTACGTCTTCAGCCTCTATTCGCTCATTGACTTGCTGGCGATTTTGCCTTTTTTTGCCGGGCTGACGGATATTCGCTTTATCCGCCTCTTGCGCTGGTTTCGTATCTTGCGGCTGCTGCGCCTGGTGGAGGGCAAGACCCTCTTTGGTCAGGTCATCTCCGCCGACACCCGCATCTTGTTGCGCATCCTTTTTACTCTCTTTGCGATTGTCTTCGTCTACTCTGGCCTCATCTACCAGGTGGAACATCCGGCCAATCCCGGCGCTTTTGCCACCTTTTTGGATGCTTTCTACTTTTCGGTTGTTACCATGACCACGGTAGGGTTTGGGGATCTCACCCCCACCTCTGAGCTGGGCCGGCTGTTGACGGTGCTGATGATCCTGACGGGCGTGGCCCTGATCCCTTGGCAAGTAGGGGAGCTGATCAAGCAACTGGTGAAAAGCGGCACCTCGCTGCAGTGGGCCTGCCCGGGATGCGGCCTCTCCCAGCACGATGAGGATGCCCAGTTTTGTAAGCGCTGCGGCACGCCGCTCTATCCGGATAGCCAAGCCTCTCCAGCCAGCAGTCCGCTGGCCAATCTGCCGGTTGGGGGCAAAGACAGGATAGGCTAGGACGGGATCGAGAGAACCTGCAATGTTGGCACATCCTGAATTGGCCATCCCTGGCAAGCTCAATGTAAAGGCGGGAGTGGTGATGCTGCTGGCAGCCATCGTCCTGGGCCTCATCCTCAGTCAGGTTCAGCCGCTGCTGCCCGCTCCGCAAGATTTGCCAGGGATCCCTAGGGAACCCCTTTCCTGGCAAGAGGTGCCCAAACAAAAGTACGCCTGGCACATCTGCTACGCCTTTTTGGGCAATATGGGGCTGATCAACATCGGCGGCGGCCTGGCGCTGGTGGCGTTGGGATCCCGCTTCACAGCCGGGCACCTGTTCTCCCAGATTCTTCTTTTGGGGGGAATGCTGCACCCTGCCTCTTGGGCTTTGGTGGCTCTGACAGGTCTGGAAGGGTGGGGCTGGCTGGGCAATGTCGGGGCGGTGGCGGTGGCGCTGGTGGTGATGGTGTTGTTTGTTCACCTGATCTTGGCTACCTACCGCTCGGGGCAAGCCCTCCAAAAACTGACTCGATCCCGCATCCACCGCTAACTCGGCAGACAGTTGGGGTGAGAAACCGTTTAGCTTAAGATTGTTTTTAGCATTGTTGATGCTGACATTCGACATTAGGTGGGCTGAGCATGGCGATCAAAGAAGAAGTTTTTTTTGAGGGCGGCCCTCACACGGGCGATCTAGTGTTGAACTCCTTCCTCGGCCTCACCCTCGTTGGCTTGCCTCTGTTTGTGGGCGCCCTGGTGCGCAAGCTTTGGGTTCACTACCGGATAACCAACCGTCGCATCACTGTGATCGGCGGCTGGGGCGGCAAGGAGCGCTCTGATGTCATTTACAAAGAGATTGCCAAGGTGGTGACGGTGCCACGGGGCCTAGGCACCTGGGGCGATATGGTGCTCACCCTCAAAGACGGCAGCCGCCTAGAGATGCGGGCAGTGCCCCGCTTCCGCGAGATCTACGCCTACATCAGCGAACGGCTGGACGAGAAAGCCAGGCAAGTAAGCGGGCCCATCGGCAAAAGGTCCCCCTCGACCCAAGCCTAGCCATGCCTGCTTGGGATCCCTCCTGGGCGCAGCGCCTGGCGCTGGTGCACGAGTATTTGATCTGGCCAGGGGGATCGGAAAAGGTTTTGCAGGAGCTCCTTGCCTTTGCCCCACAGGCACCTCTCTACGTCAGCCTCTTCTCGTCCCACACCTTGCCGCCGAGCTGGCAGGATCGGCCAATCTACACCTCGTTTTTGCAAAGCTGGGCCAAGGGGCTAGGGGTGTTGCGCCGCAACTACCATGGGCGCCTTAAGTACCTGCTGCCCTGGATGCCCTTGGCCTATGAGAGCTTCGATTTCTCCGCCTATGACTGCGTCATCTCCAGCAGCCATGCTTTCGCCAAAGGGATCCTGACAGGGCCTTCCACCCTGCACCTAAGCTACATCCACAGCCCGCCCCGTTACCTCTGGGAAAACCAGGAGCTCTATCTTGAGCGAGAGGGGTTGACAGGGATCCGCCCGCTTGCCGCCCTCAGCCGCTGGCTGTTGCACCGCCTGCGCCAGTGGGACTTTGTGGCAGCCCAGCGGCCAGACCTATTGATTGCCAACTCGCAGCACATCCGCCGGCGCCTGGCCAAGCTCTACCGCCGCGAGGCTGTGGTTATCTATCCGCCGGTGCCGCTGCAGGGGTTTGAGCCGGTAACCCATCCCCAAGCCGACTACGACCTGGTGGTGGGCCGGCTGGTGCCCTACAAGCGGGTGGATTTGGCGATCGCTGCCTGTAAGCAGCTGGGCCGCCGCCTGGTAGTGGTGGGGGAAGGGCCGGAGCTGCCGCGACTGAAGCAACTGGCAGGGCCGCAAGTGGAGTTTTTGCCCCACCAGCCCCAAGACCGCCTGCAGGAGCTGCTGGCCAATTGCCGGCTGCTGCTGTTTCCCTGGGAAGAGGATTTTGGCCTGGTGGCGGTGGAGGCGCAAGCCTGTGGTCGTCCTGTGGTCGCCCTGAACCGGGGAGGCACCCGCGAGACCGTCATCCACGGCCAGACGGGGATCCTCATCCCCGAAGCCAGGGTGGAAGCCCTCGTCGAAGGGCTGCGCCAGGCGGAGCGCCAGGAATGGGATCCGCAGCGGATTCGGACCCATGCCTTGCAATTTGCGCCGGAGCGGTTCCACGCCCAGTTGGGATCCCTGCTGCGCTGGGCCTGGCCCCGTTTCCAGGCGGGAGAGCGCTTGGATCCGCAAGAATGGCAGCCTCAGTAGGGCCGCCGCTGTACAAAAGCCGGCAACTCGATGCGGCTGCGGCTGCCCCCTTCTCCCCCAGCCCGTGCAGCCGCCAAGGCGGAGCGTCTCAGCAGCTTCTCCGCCCGATCCTGCCGCTCCTCAAGGGCAAGGGGTGGGATCCCACCAGCGGGCGTTCTCCCAGTTGTGGGTCGGCTGGTGGGTGGGGCGGCAGCCACCGCTGGGGAGGGAGCAGGCCCTTCAGCTGCCGCCTGAACCCGTTCCTGAGCCGGGCGGCCAGACCTGAGCTCGACACCTGCTTGGGGAGGAGCCGCAGACGACTGCCGCAGAGCGGCTAGCTGCTCCTCCAGCTCCTGATTGCGTTGCAACAACAGGGCCACCTCTTTTTCCTGAGTTTGGGCATAGGCGTGGGCCTGCACACACTCGGTTTTCAAAGTCGCCACCTGCTGCTGCAGCTTCTCGATCTGTTTCTGGCTAACCAGATGATGGGCCTCCGCCAGCTCCTGTGCCCGCCGGGCTTCTTCCAGGCTTTCCCGAGTTGGTCGCTGGGCCAGCTCCCGAAGCTGCTGCTGCACTTCCTGCCACTGGACAAGGGTGGGCCGCTGAGCCAGCTCTTGGAGAAGCTGATCCCGTTCGGCCCGCAAGGCGTCGAGCTCCCGGGTGAGAGCCTGCACTTGCTCTTCTAGAGCAAGGAGCCGCTGCGTCTGCAGAGACTCCGCCTCGCCGCTGGGATCCACTTGGGCTTTTCGCTCTTGGCGCAGAGCCTGCAGCTCCGCCTCCAGTTTGGCAATTTGCTGGGCCTGTTCTGCCTGGCGCTGCTGGCTCTGCTGCAGCTCCGCCAGCAAGGTGGTTCGCTCGGCCTTGGCAAAAGAGGCTTGTTGGCGCAACTGGTTCAGCTCCGCTTGCAAGCTTGCCCATTGCTCCTGCGAAGGGCGTTCTTCCAATTCGCGAAGACGTTGCTGCGCTGCATTCAGGTCGGCTTGCAGGCGTGCCTTTTCGCTTTCCAGCTCGGCTTTGAGACGCTGCCCCTCAGCCTCGGCCTGGCGGTGGGCCGCCTCCAGCTCCGCCCGTAGGGCTTCCATTTCCTGCGCAGAGGGCCGAGCGGCCAGCTCCTGGATTTGCGCCTGCAACTGCGCCTTCTCTTCCTCCAGCGCTTGAATGCGGAGCTGCGATTGGGCTTGTAAAAGCTGTACCTGCGGCAACTTGACGGCGTATTCCCCCAACTGGTTGGCCTGCTGTTTCAGCTCCCAGAGCTCCTGCTGCAGTTGATAGAACCGGGCCGGATCGACGCGCCGCTGCAGTTCTGCCTTCAGGGTTTCGATTTCTGCTTGGCTGGTCTGCAACTGTTGCTGCAGGATCTGGTAGTGCTCCAGCGTGGGTCGGCGCTCCATTTCCCAGAGAAGATTTTGTAACTCTTCAATGTGCTGCTGTTGGAGCTGAAAAGCTTCCAGGGTAGGACGTTGTTCCAGCCGCGCCTTCTCCTCTTGACAAGCCTGCAAAGCTTGCTCCCGCTCCTGCAGTTGGGCCTGCGCTTCCAGC
>NZ_JANSHG010000012.1:0-25761 GCF_047461555.1 Synechococcus sp. WC101 | reverse complement strand
TCCTCACCGACATCCAGGGCATCGAGGACTTTTTGGGGGATATGGACTTCAAGGTGGCCGGCACGCGGGCCGGGATCACCGCTTTGCAGATGGACATGAAAATTACCGGCATCACCGTGGATGTGGTGGAGAAAGCCCTCCTGCAGGCCAAGGCCGGGCGGGACTACATCCTTGACAAAATGCTGGAGGTTCTCCCGGCGCCTCGGCCCCAGTTGGCCAAAACAGCCCCTCGTCTGCTCACGTTCAAGGTGGATCCGGAAGATATCGGCAAGATCATCGGCCCTGGCGGCAAGATGGTGCGCAGCATCACCGAAGCGACAGGAGCCAAGGTGGACATCAGCGACGATGGCACGATCACCGTGTCCTCCTCGGTGGGCGGCCAGGCAGAAGCGGCTCGGGCGATGATCGAAAACCTGGTGCGGCGGGTGGAAGAGGGGCAGGTGTACCTGGGCAAGGTGACCCGCATCATTCCTATCGGCGCCTTTGTGGAGTTCTTGCCGGGCAAAGAGGGCATGATCCACATCTCGCAACTGGCGGAGTACCGCGTCAGCAGGGTGGAGGATGAAATTGCCGTAGCAGATGAGGTGGTGGTCAAGGTGCGCAGCATCGACCACAAGGGCCGCGTTAACCTCACCCGTCTCGGCATTAGTCCTGAGGAGGCGGCGCGGGTGCGCAACCATCACCCCTGAAGCTGCGGTTTTTCCCCAGCAACTGGGTGGGCAGGGATCCCCTCGCCAGCCGTTGTCAGCGGCCAAGATGGCAGAGGAGGCGCTCTTCAACCTGTTGGCCTCAACATGCCGAATCTCGCTTCTCCCCTTCTTGCTGGCCAAGAGCGTGGCCCTCAGAGGCGACTGTCTCCCTCCCGGCGGCGACTGGGCTGGGCCTTGGCTTGGGGCCTGGGGTGGGCCACCTTGCTCAACCTTTCTGCCCAGCACCCTTTGTTGCTGCGGCTGGAGAGCGACGCCCAGGAATGGCTCTATGCTTGGCGCGGCCCTCAGCAACCTTCCCCGGAGGTGGTGATCCTCGGCATCGATGGCCGCATTGATGAGCAGGGAGAAAGTGGTGATGGCCAGCATAATGTTGACTTTCTCTTGGAACGGGCTAACTACGCCGGCCTGACCTTGCGCCTTCTGGAAGAGGCCGAAGCCAGGGTGGTGGTGCTGAACCTGCCCAGCAGCTTTGTGGTGCCGCAGAATCTGGGCAACGAGAACCTAGATGCTCCCCTGCGTCAGGTGGTGCAGCGCTACCCGGATCGCTTGGTTTTGGCCACCCGCAGCAGCGAGAGCTTTGGACGCTCCGAGATCAACATCTACAACCACTTCTTGCCTTTTTCGTCCTTGCGCCTTGAGTATTTGGTGCCGCCAGAGCATGTTCAGGGGGTGGTGCAACACCGAGTCGACAGAACCGGGATCCTACGCCAGGCCCAGTTGCGGGGGCTCTACCTACGCCGCGACAGCCAGGAGGAGCAGATGTTCGCCTCGGTGGAGGCTCTGGCTTTTGCCAAGTACGACCCGGAGAAGGCTAGCCGCTGGTTTCGCAAGCGGGGCTTACAGCCGTTTCAGTTCAATCCCCTTGGCTCTCAGCACAGCATCCCCATCATCCCCATCGAACGGGTCTGTCCGCCGCTGATCTCCCAGACGGGATCCGGCTCCCCGACGCTCAGCCCCGGCCAAGCCTGCCGCGGCCAAGAAGGGATCCCGCCCCTCGACCCCAAAGTTGCCGACCAACTGCGAGACAAAATTGTCCTGGTCGGCTTTGTGGGCGGCTACCCGGAGACCTTCCCGGTGCGGACGGCGGATGGATCCCAGATTGCGGCAGTAGAACTCCAGGCGCAAATCCTCTCCAGCCTGCTTACTGGCCAGGTCTACCGATCCCTGCCGGCAGAGCTAGCAGCGGGAGTTGTCTTCCTCCTAGGCGCGGCAACGGGCTTGCTCTTGGTTCTCTATCGACCCTCTTCGCGCGAAAACCGCTGGAAACAGGCGCGCTCTCTCCTCTTGCCGCTGCTAGGGCTAGCCGTTTACGAGGGCTGGGCTGTGGCCCAATTCTTGCTGTGGCGTTGGATTTGGCCGCTGACCTTGCCGGCTTTGGCCGTCGGTCTAACGGGGGTGAGCCTGCTTCTGACCTTGGTAATCTTGGAGAACCAGGAGCGGCTCTTGGCCCAGCAACAGGAACTGGAGCGCCTGCGCCGGGCCGAACAAGAGGCTGCTATCGACCAAGCCCGCAAGCTGCTCTACCGCATTGCCACCGACATTCACGATCGCGAGCTGCAGGAGCTGAAGGTGGTGATGGACGAGCTGGAGAGCTTGCAATGGCAACAGCAGCAGGGTAAGGATCCCGATCCTGCCATTTACGATCGTCTGCTGGAACAACTGGAAAGGATCGGGCGAGGCATTCGCGAGCAGCTTAACGATGTGCGCACCCTGGCCACCAAGCTGCGCATTTCCCCCAGCTTGCGGGAGGGCTTGCACCGGGGCATCGACACCTATCTGGACGAGCTGATTCGGACGGGCAGCCTGACCTTGCCTGTGGAGCGCCACCTACAACCTCTGGAGGAGCCCAATACCGGCGAGTGGTTCGACCAACGGGAGGACATCTTGCGCTTTTTGCGAGAGGCCATCGGCAATGTCATCGCCCATGTGCAACCTCCCAAGGGCAACGCCTCCTTCGTCAAGGTGTCCTTGGTGCAAAAGGAGCGCCACTGCTGCTTGTCGGTCATCAATGACGGCGTAGAATACGCCCCCAGCCCCGGTGGCGGCTATGGCAGCAAAGCCATGAATACCATTGCCCGCTACCTGCCCAAGGGCTCCTGGCATCGCACCCACACTCCGGAAGGCCATACCTACGTCGAGCTGCACTGGGAGATGCCGCTCTAAAAGACTTAGACAACAGCGGGCAAAAGGGAACTTTTGTCTGTGCTTCAGCGACTCCTACCTAGCTGGTCGCCCAGCCCCGGCAGACCCCAGGCGTAACTTCCCCCAGAGCTTGAGGTACAGCCTGCTAAAGAATCAAGAGGTACAGTAGCAACACTTAGCAAACCCACTTCGGAAGCGGATAGAGGTCTTACCTGCCTGATAAGCTGTCACAACTCTTTGCCGTCAATCCAAAGAATGGGTTGGCATCCCCTCCTCTCCTGCCTCTTGAATACCTGTACCCTATTTTTAACAGGCTGTAGCATCGATGCTCTTGCGAGGGAGCTCAAAGGGGGAAAGTGACTGGAGAGGGTATCTGTTGGATAATGCCCAGATTCCTCGGAAGAGGGCGTGGGGCAGTTTACGCTTTGATGGGCACTTTCTTCTCCAGCCACTGGGCCACTTGATCGGCCAGATCAACCCCTTCTAACTGGCAGATCTCCCGCAGCATAGTTGGGCTGGTGACGTTAATCTCTGTCAGCCGTTCCCCGATGACATCAATTCCAACAAAATAGAGTTTCTCCTGCCGCAGCACTGGCGCCAAAGCCGCGCAGAGGGCCCGTTCTTTTTCAGCAATCTCGGTTTTCTCCACCCGACCCCCAGCGGCCACATTGCCACGGAAATCCCCCTCCCCAGGGATGCGATTGACGGCGCCCAAAGGCTCGCCCTCCAGCAGCAAAATGCGCTTATCTCCCGCTGCTGCCTGCGGCAAATACTCTTGCACCATCACGGGCAGCCGGCCAAACTGAGTGCTCAGCTCGATCAAGGAATTGAGGTTTGGATCGCCGGCATTGACCCGCAGGATCCCTTCCCCACCCTTGCCGCCCAGGGGCTTGAGCACCGCCTGCCCCACCTGCTCGACGAATTGGCGGAGCAAGGCCTTGCTGCTGCTGACGCAGGTACGCGGGATCCACTCTTTAAACCGCAAAGCATAGAGCTTTTCGTTGGCGGAGCGGATCCCGGCAGGATGGTTGAGCACTAGGGTGCGGCGGGGGGAGAGATGATCCAGAAGGTAGGTGGCGTAGAGATAGGCCGCGTCCACCGGCGGATCCTTGCGCATCCATACGGCTTGCATCTGGCTCAAGGGCAACAAACGCCGTTCTTTGACTTCGTACCAGGGATCCGCTCCTAGATCCAACACAATCTCCTCAACGGATCCCCAGGTTTCCCCTTGATCCCAGTAGAGGTCGGCCAATCCAAGGCAAAAAATGCGGTGGCCTCGTTTCTGCAGCGCCTCCATTAGGGCAACGCTGGTGTCGTGGCCCACCTGCAACTGAGACAACGGATCGACAATGAAAGCTACCTGCATGAATGGTTTGAGCAACGAAAAGCTGCCCTGAGTATGCAACAAATTGGAGCGGATTGCTCCGGGCAGGAAGTTAAACCGATGCAGAGCCGTCTTTAACATCCCCTTAACCCTGACCAGCGAAGCAAACGTTAGCTTAGTTAGATGAGATCCCTATTAGACCTCAGTGTTTCGGCCAGGTTGACCAGGTTTCTGGCTCGCCTGTGAGGAATGGTCTGTCTGTGAGTGTTCCTTCTCCCCAACCCTCCGAGCCGGTTCGCATTGAAACCACGCGGGACTTGCTAGCAGCCCTGCGAGAAGGGCGCTCCCTGCTGGGTGCCAACCTCGAAGGCGCCTACCTCTCGCGGGGCCTGTTCGACCGCATCCAGATGCCCAAGGCCAACTTGACGCGGGCCAACCTGCGCTCGCTCAGTATGCAGCAGGCAGATCTGCGGTTATGCAACTTTCGCCGTGCCGAGCTGGAGCGGGCCAACTTCGCTGCCTCCGATCTCCGGGGATCCAGCTTCAGTCAAGCCCTGGGAGACTACAGCAACTTCACCGCTGCCAAGCTGGACAAAAGCAGCTTTCAGGGGGGACACTTCAGCCATTCCATCTTTCGCGAGGCCAGCTTGGTGGCTGCCAACCTAACGGAAGGCAACTTTTTTGCCGCCGACTTTCGCCAAGCCAACCTCTTTCGCTGCAACCTCTCCCAGGCCATCCTATCCAGTTGCCAGTTGCAGAACGCCAACTTTGACCAAGCCCTCCTGGTGGGGGCCAACCTCCAAGAGGCCCAAATTGAAGGGGCCAGCTTTGTCGGCGCCGACTTTACCGACGCCAAGCTCTCGGACGAAATGCGCAAGTTCTTGATCGAACGCGTGAGCGGCACCAACGAGCTTACTCAGCGGGACACCCTCAACACTCTGCTGGCGGGGCTCCAGCCCAAGTCACGCAAACTGTTTGGATTGCTGTGAACTGTAGCCAGGGCCACTCTTGCGCCAGCCCCAGCAGATCGGTTTTCAAGAGGTCAAGGCAGCGGATGATCCCTCAAAATTGGTTGAGGTCGATTCCAGCTTCGCGGGCCATGGCCCCTATCCCTTTGGCCTTGAGGGTTTTCAGTGCCTTGGTGGAAAGGCGCAAACGAACAAACCGCTTGCCCTCCTCCCACCAGATGCGTTTCCACTGCAGGTTAACCTCCTGCAGACGCTTGGTACGCCGGTGGGAGTGGGAGATGGCGAAAGCGTTGTTGCGTTTTTTGTTGGTCAGTTGGCAGCGACGTGCCATGAGATCCAAGGGAACTCAGCTTCGCTATTCTATGGCCTCTTTTTGTCGAGCAGCAAGCTGCAGCTGAGCTTGCAACTGGGCTAGCTCTGTCCTCAATTGGTCAAAGGTTTGTTGGCAATGGTTGACGCTTCTCAGGGGCAGCTCTTCGTTTTTGGCGATGCAGGTGACCTGTACAGATCCGTCAGCGGCTTGGCGGGTGCGATCCACAAACACCTCTACCGTCACCAGTTTGGCGTAGGGATTTTTTCCAGGCGGCTCGCCGGCCACCCAGTAGTCAGGGCTGTTGTGTAGGACAGTAAGCTGGCAACGCTCCAAGACAGCGCGAATCGCTTCGCTTAACTGCTCGGCTGAGCCCATGAGCTGGGTAACGCAGGAGTATCGAGCCATAGGAGAAGCAAGTCACCACGGTTATCCTACCACCAAGTTTTCGGCTCCTGCAGCCAAAGGCGGGCGAGCAAAATTGCGTTTAAGAGTACTTCGCACCGGCTCGGCCAACCCTGCTGTGGGGGAGTAATTGCGTTAAAACATAAGGACATAAAGAGTGCCTTTCGGCTCTTTCCCCAGGAGAGTTGTGATGTCTAGGGTCTCCTGTTTAGCCCGTTCTCTCTTGTTGCTGGGATCCCTGGCTCTGGGTTGGATAGACCTGTCTTCTGCCCAAGCGCAGCCCTTTCAAGCAGGCGATCTGGATGGGGATGGTCGTTTGACGGTGCAGGATCTCAACCTGTTGGGGGCCTATTTGCGGGGAGAACGGGAGTTGACCGACGACCAGATCCGGGCTGCCGATGTCGATCAGGATGGGCGGATTACAGAAGCCGATTGGCAGGTGTTGCAGCAGCGCATTCAGGCGGCCACAGATGCACCCACCGGCCAGGTGCAGTTGGACTCGGCCTACTCTGGGCAGGTGGTGGATCGCCTGACAGGGCAGCCTTTGGCCGGGGTGGAGGTGGCCATTCCGGGGGCAGGGATTTCGGTGCGCACCGATGCCCAAGGGCGGTTTCGCCTGCCGGGGCCGCTGCCGGCAGAAGAAATTTTGGTGGCGCGGCTGGAGAACTATTTGCCCTATTCCCAGAGCACAGGCAACGGACAGACCGGCGGGGATCGGCCTTGGCAGTTGCAGTTGGAGCGCTGGGATCCCAACGCCACGCTGGTGCTGGAGGCCAATGTCATCCGCCTGGGCGATAACCAATATTCTCCAAAGTCGGCGGCTGCCGGGCAATTTCTGGCGCCTGCCCAAGGGGTGGAGATGACCCGCTCCTTCAGCCTAGACCGCCTGCCGCCTCGCCCACCGGTTTTGCGGCTTGGATCCCTGATTGGGTTGGATACTGCCGCTGCCTATCGGGCCGGCCAGTCCCGCATTCCCGGCGCCAATATGTCTCCCATGCGAGTGCTTTTAAACGGAGTGGAGGTGGAGCAAATCCACTTGGGGGGAGACGACCTGCGCATCCCTCTGCCACTAGAGCATCTGCGCCTGGGGCTGAATACGGTTACCTTGCGCACTGGCAAAACGGTGATCCAGCCTGGCAGGATCGCCGGCGGATCCCGGATCAGTATCCCTCTTTTGGGTGGATCCCTGGATATCTTTGTGCCGCTGGGGACTGACACAATCGGCCAGGACGGTGGGGCTTGGGTGGACTATGACGATGTGCAGTTGGCCAATGTCACGATCGAGATCCCCAACTAAATGCCCAGGCTAACTTGCGCTGGCTAGGCCGCGGGGATTTTGTTGCTCAGAAGCTTGCCCGAAGCCTTTTCGACAGGCCTACTGGGCCCTGACGTGTTGACTTTGCGCAGCTTGGTCTTCGGTTTAGTAAACCTGTTTTTAAATTGTTATCCTGCTGGATGGAAAGCGACTGTGGAGCTTATTTCTAAAGCCGTTCCCAGAGGAGTGGAAAGCTCGAATTACTGAAAGTGTGCGGCGGAATTTTTGGGATTTTTCTGGGGTTGAGCCGTGTTGTCGTTTTTCTTCGCTATTTCAGCTTTTCCAGTGTTTTTAGTACTTCGGATCCCTTCAGCTCTAACCTCATCGATGATTACAGGTTTATTTGATTTAATTCCAGGTATTGGAGCCACTATTGGGACTAGCCTAATTGCTCATATTGTCTTATCACAGAGCGTATGGCTCTCTATCCAGTAATTTGTATCTCCCTACAACAAGTAGAAGAGAGCTTACTCCTGCTTCGCGTGATGTAGGGATCCGTCAATATCAGCCCTGTGATCATGTTTTTCTCTTTGTTTTTGAGCGGTACTGTGGCCGGCTTGTTGGCGGTGTTCTTGGCCATTCCGGTGACGTGAGTGTTGATCAACTTACTTGAGTAAAAGGGCATCCAAAACGGTGATCTCCGCTTCCAGATTGCCCTTCAGGTTTTCCTCTACACCACCGGGGATCAGGAGCTGTTTTACCAGCGCTACGGCCAGGCCACCCAGGAAACGGTGATCCAGTTTCTGGCTTTTGATAGGGTTGGCTTGCTAAGTGTTGCTACTGTACCCCTTAATTAGGCTGTAGCACTGGGTTGAACAGCTTGGCTCTATCCTCTGATCTACTGCTCCACATGTTCTTTTAGGGCAGTCCATCTTTTACTTCCGTGTCTTGAAAACTGTTGGTCTTAGGTTTTCTCGGCTCAGCCAGCGATAAACTGTTAACGACTGACTTCGTAAATCTATGCGGCTATTGTCGGGCTGTCCCCTTCCTTAACATACCCTACAACTCTCTCCTAAGTCTGGGCTGTGGCTCGTGGAGTTGCCTCTTGGAGTCTGCTCCATGCCATCTTATCTCTAACAGCGTTCCACCCTCAGCCAAATTGGCTATAGCAAGTCAGGGTCAGCCCTATCCCACCTTTTTTATAAAGCCGATAAAAAAAGCCCCATAAAGGGGCTTGTCGCTCAGCGACTTATAAAACTCTAGAGCAATATAGGGAAGCGCTCCATTGAATCTGTTGCTTTAAACACCGTTTTGATCACAGTCACTAGAATCTCAGAAAAAAGGCCAAACTGCGGCAGATATCATTTTTTTTTTAGATTTTCGGGAGGCTGGCCCTACACCGATCGGGCTGCTGTTGGGCAAGCCCTAGCTTGAGGACGACTTGGGATCCGCTGTCTCCCGCCCCAGCCAGCGCCAAGTGGTGGGCAGCAGGGCTGCTGCTAGCACACACTTCAGCAGATCGCCGGGGATAAAGGGGAACACGCCTTTGGTGAGCACGGCCAAGACGGAAGTGGGGCCGACATTCTCGTTCAGCCACACCCCCAGCCAGGTGGCTCCCAAGACGTAGATCAAAACCGAGCAGGAGAGCATGGACGCGGCCATCTTCCAAGGGCTGCGATCCACCCCCCAGCGCTCCACAAACCAGCCCATCAGCCCTGCGGCCAGGGGAAAGGCCAGCAAGTAGCCCCCTGTCGGTCCGGTTAGGTGGCTGAGCCCGGAGCCGCCGCCGTTGAAGAAGGGCAACCCCAAAAGCCCCTCCAGCAGGTACAGCAGCAAGGCGAGAAAGCCCAACCTCGACCCAAAGCCTGCCCCCACCAGCATCACGCCGAAGGTTTGTCCGGTGATGGGTACTGGCGTAAAGGGCAAAGGGATCCGCACCTGCGCCAGGGCCGCTACCAACAAACTTCCCCCCAACACCAGCATGGAATCCCGAACCCAGGAAGGACGGGTCAGAAGGGTTTGCGCCAAAGGTGTGTGAACAAAAGTAGCAGTCATAGGATATTTGGGGCGCTGAGATACAAGAGATAACAGCTCTTTTCCGAGATCCGCTGACCCATCGCAAAAGCTTTTGGCCAGAGGCTGCAACTAACCGGCAAAGGGCCTTATCTGGGTAGTGTATCACAACCGGAGGATTCTGTACCTATGCACTACCTTGCTTGGCCGCGGCCATTTGTCTGGCGCATCCACTGAATCCGCAGAAGGGTGAGGCAAAAGATGAACCACAAAGCCCCCAGGCTATACCCCGCCAGCAGATCGCTGGGCCAATTCAACCCCCAGTCGGCCCGGCTGAAACCGATGAAGAATAGGATCCCCAGCACTCCTCCAGCGAACCAGCGCCGCTGAGCAGGATAATAGCTTGCCACCAGATAGCCCAAAAGGCCGTAGATTACCGTTGCTGCGATGACCTGTCCACTCCGACAGGATGGGATCCCAAAGATCTGGGCGGGGGCGAGAAAAGGTAGGCTGCAGGATCCCAGCGATCACGGCAGCTCCTAAGGCTGCAACCAACAGTCCCCAAGCCGTCCGTCTTTGTTGGCTGCGCCAGAGCAAAACCCACCAGCCCAATCGGATGCCCTAACCCCCACCCCACCCAAGCCAAGGGATCCAGCCAAGGGCTGGCCCGCTGCAGCCATTGCAAAATCCATGCATCGATGGCTTGACTGGAGGGCGCCAGTCCTTGCAAAGCCAGAGTCAGTCCCCAGAGGACCAGAGCCGAGCCGAGGATCCCGCCCAGGCCCACGGTTGCGCTCAGCAGGGTCAGGCTCGGCGAAACCCGTCTCACCCAGAAGATGGCGAGCTTTTCGGCGGAGTTGGGTTTCCGCACAGGCGGCGCGATGCACCTCGATCTGGACGGGGGTTGTGCCCACCACTTCTCCGTCGACAACCACCTTCTGGGGTGGGTTCGTCTCAACCCAGATGCGGGAAGCTTTGAAGGTGAGGATCCTTTTCAGCTAGAAACCGCAGGAGCCCCGCCCCCCTGCCCCCGTATACGGGGGGTTGGAGCGTGGCCAGGATCTCGGCAAGTTGCACCGGTAAGGGATCAGCTCTTGTTATTCTTCTTCTTCTTGTTCGGGTCGTCGGGATGCTGGCGATCTTCTTCGAGGAACATCAAACTGTGAAGACGAGCTGAGCGGTAGTCGGAGAGGCGCATCGCAAGGGAAGCCCAGGCTAATTTGCTGCCCAAGCCGGACTTCTGGTACAACAGGGAGGCGACGGGAGCGACGCCGACGGCCTTGGCATCGCGGATGGCAGCCAGATCGGCGCTCAAGAAAACAAACTGCCAGCCGTCTTTCTCTGTTTTTTCTTTGATCATCTTCTCGACTTGCTCTTTGCAGAACTCGCGGCTGGCGTTCTCTTGGCCATCGGTTACCACCACCATAACCACCCTCGCAGGGCGATCTGCTTCAGCGAGTTGGCTGAGGCCGCTTTCCAAGTCGGTGATGCCGTGACCCATGGCATCTAGCAAAGGGGTAGAGGCCCGCGGCACATAGGTCTCGCGGGTTAGCTCGGGAACTTCGGCGATGGGCTTGAAACGGTGGATAACTTCGTAGGGATCCTGCGAGTCAAACTGAACCAAAGTGAGGGTGGCAAACCCTGGCTCTGCCCTCTGCTATGGTCACCGGCCTCCTGTAGGAAATCTAACTTGGGACTTCTGCCAGCGACCCGTTTGTGAAGGATTCTGTGCAACTATTTGCAAAGGTTATCAGCTTGATGGGCTTTGATAAATCCTTGTCGGCGCAGAGCCCTGAGAGAGTATCTTGAAGCGTCAAACGGCAGTGAAACCGCTCATTGCGCGGATCCCTGCCTTCCCTTTCCCGGGGAGAGAGGAACTGGGAGACGGTCTCAAACTTGTCTGAAATGACCGCAAAACCCTCTAAAAGCCCAGCCCATCTGCTCCTGAGGTCACCGTGCCTTTTTCTGGGTCTAGGGTGACGATGGCGCCGTCGCGGATGAGGCGCGTAGCATCCTTAACTCCCACCAGCACCGGCACCCCTAACCGCAGACCGATCACCGCCGCATGGGAGGAGGCCCCATCTTCTTCGGTGATCACCCCGGCCGCCTGTTTGATCGCCTCCACATAGTTGGCATCGGTAGCGCGAGCAACCAGGATGTCGCCGGCAGTGATCTTGCTGGCATCGAGGCTAGATCTGAGGATGCGGGCCGGGCCGCTGACAGTGCCTTTGCCAAACCCTCTGCCTTTGGCCACCACTGCCTTGACTACCTCTACCTTAATCAGATCGGTGGAGCCGGATACGCCTGGCAAAGTGCCGGCGCTGAGCACCACCAAGTCGCCATCCTTAAGCAAGCCTTCTTCCTGAGCCACGTTGATGGCGGCCTGAAAGGTCTGGCGGGTGGTAGGCAAATCCATGACCAACAAGGGCCGTACCCCCCACACCAACTGCAGTTGCCGCGCCACCTCTACATGAGGAGTTACAGCCAAGATCGGGGTGCGCGGGCGAAACCGGGAGACATTGCGAGCCGTAGCCCCGGTTTTGGTCAGGGTCATCACCGCCACCGCATCCAACTCCTGGGCAATCTCCCCTACGGCGCGGCTGATTGAGTCGGTGACCAGGGTTTTGGGCCGGGGCGAGCCATTGCCACCGGGGCTGCCGTTATTTTGACTCAGCTCCTGCAGGGTGAGGGTGCGCAGGTGTTGGCGGCGATCGACATAGATCGGGCTGAAGTAATCCCGTTCGATGCGCACAGCAATGCGGGCCATGGTCGCCACCGCCTCGACGGGATATTTGCCTACCGCCGTCTCGTTGGAGAGCATGACGGCATCGGTGCCGTCCAAAATAGCATTGGCCACATCCGAGATCTCGGCCCGAGTGGGACGAGGGCTGTGGGCCATGCTGTCCAGCATTTGGGTAGCGGTGATCACCGGGATCCCCAGGCAGTTGGCCATGGCAATGATCCGCTTCTGCAAAATCGGCACCTCTTCCGCCGGCAGCTCTACGCCCAGATCTCCCCGCGCCACCATTACCCCGTCGCTGAGGGCCAGGATCTGGGGCAGTTGTTGGATGGCCTCGTGTTTTTCGATCTTGACAATGATAGGAACCCGCTTGCCGACAGCGGCCATCAGTTCCCGCAGCTCCAGCACATCCGAGGGATCCCGCACAAAGCTGAGGGCCACCCAGTCCACCCCTTGGTTGAGGCCGAAGTAGAGGTCTTCTTTGTCTTTTTCGGTAACGGCGCGGATGCTGAGGCGCACGCCGGGGAAGTTCACCCCCTTGTTGTCGGAGAGGGTGCCGCCGACAATGGTGCGGCAGAAGAGCTCCCCCGCCTCGGGATCCACCGCCTCCACCCGCATCTCCACCCGACCGTCGTCGAGGAGGATCGTCGCCCCTTCCGGCACCTCTTGGGCTAGCTTGTCGTAGGTGACCCAACTGCGCTCCTGGGATCCCAAAATGGGCTTGCTGGTCAACACGAAGGGATCCCCGCTCCTAAGGGTGATCGAGCCTTCGGCGAACTTGCCGAGGCGAATTTTGGGCCCCTGCAGGTCTTGCAAAATGGCGACCTGGATGCCGAGGTCCATGGCGGTTTGGCGGATGAGGCGGATGTTGCGGCGGTGCAGGTCGTGATCCCCATGGGAGAAGTTGAGGCGAAGGGTGGTTGCCCCTTGCAGGATCATTTCCCTTAGGATGGCGGGGTTGGAGCTGGCAGGGCCGATAGTGGCAACAATTTTGGTGCGTCGAAAAGACTCGCTCGAATGCATGGCAATCTTTACCAAGGGAGAGCAGCCCAGATTGTTTCCCCACACAGGGATCCCCTTGATACGATAACCCGTTTTGACACTTCCGGCCTTAAGTGGCGGGGATTTTCAAGCAGCCCGGAAACAGACTCTTAAAGGCGTTGTCAAAGCGCCTCTGCTGACTTTCCACAGACAAAGTCCAAAGGTTGCCGTTACTTCGTATTCGTCGCCGCATGGGCGTCGGCGTTGATGAGCCAACCCTCTGGGGTTCTAAACAGCTCACACTTACCTGCTTTTTCCAGCCTTTTTTACCGCTTCTAGGCAGAAAATGCCATCTTGGGCCTCGACTGGAATGTGTCGCTGCGCATCCGCGGAGAGCAGATTCTCCTCGTGGAGATGGGTGGCAGCATCAACTGGATTTCCCTGCCTCAGTCGCTCACCAGCCGCTGCCGAGAGTGCTGGCGATCGTGCCAAGTGAGAGAAACGGTCTCCATCTGGCCAGGGATCCCACCTGGCGGCTCAACCAGCAGCTCCGTTACTGCAATAACCGCCGGCTCCTCGCCCAAAGCGTGTCGGCCTTCGCTCATCTCAGAGACTCCAGATATTGGCTGAGGTCTTCTTGCAGGCGGGAGAACTCTACTTCAATAGAAAGGCGCAATGCCCCTGTTTTCAACATTACTAACACCTTGGCGGCGTGGGGGCCGGGCCAGATATTGGGATTGCAGAACATCTCCAGGTACAAGTTTGGGGCGGCATGGTGAAACTCAATCGGCGCCTGGGGCTGGCGTTGGGGGCCGCTTGCCCCCACTTTGAGCCGCTCCACAAGGGTTTGCAAAGCCCTGTGCCACTCCCGCGCCCCCTCTGCCGAAAGCGGGAAGCTGGCCGACCCGGTTGCGAAGTTGAGGGCAAACTGAGGAGAATAGGTAGTCATAGAAGCCCGTACCTTCGGCAAGCATTCTCTGGAGGGCAGCGTTGGACAATAACAGTATCTTACGTCAGCTCTTACTAATGGGCGTGGGCACCACCGCTCTGCTCGCGGAGCAGTTGAAAAAGGCTGCTGACGAGCTGGTGCAGAAAGGTCAGCTCAAGCCAGAAGAGGCCTCCAACGTCATCAACAACCTGCTCAACCAGGTGAAATCCGAGCAGAGCAACCTGGAGTCTTACGTGCAGCGGCAGGTGCGCAACGTCCTGCAGGATTTGGGTGTTCCTCGCCAATCGGAAATGGACGAGCTGCGCGGGCGGCTGGATCGGCTGGAGCGGCAGGTGCGCAACCTGGAAAACCAAGTTTACCGCCGCTAGCCGAGCTGGATGGTTCGTTTCTGGCGCTTGGCTTGCCCCCTCGGCCAAGCAGAGTTGGGCAAGGGATCCCAGGCTATACCCTGCAAAACTCTGAAGCCAATTCCCAGCTTTTGAGTCCAGAAGGTCACTGCAATTCCCATGCCAAGCGAAGTTTTGACCATCACGGGCCGCGGGATCCCGCTGGTGGGCAACGACATCGACACTGACCGGATTATCCCGGCCCGTTTCTTGAAGTGCGTTACCTTTGAGGGCTTGGGCCAGCATGTATTTGCCGACGACCGAGCCCAGAATCCCGGCCAGCATCCCTTTGACCTGCCTCAGTACCAGGGGGCAGAGATCTTGCTGGTCAACGCCAACTTTGGCTGTGGCTCCAGCCGGGAGCACGCCCCCCAAGCCCTGGCCAAGTGGGGGATCCGCGCCCTCGTCGGCGAAAGCTTTGCCGAGATCTTTTTCGGCAACTGCCTGGCCTTGGGGATCCCCTGCGTCACGGCGCCCGCCAGCGTGATCCAAACCCTGCAAGGGGCGGTGGCCGAGAATCCACAGCTCCGGTTGACGCTGGATGTGCTCAACAAACAGGTGTGCTGGGAGGATAGAACCGCTGCTGTCGAGATCCCACAGGGGGCCTGGCAGATGCTGGTGCAGGGGACGTGGGATGCCACCGGACAATTGCTGGCCGCCCGGGAGCGGATTCAAGAGGTAGCTGCTTCCTTGCCCTATTTGCGATGGCAGCGGGTCAGGTGAGCAGGTTTCTTCCCCCCACTACTCACCTGTGGCTGGGCAGCGCCGACCCCGATTTTCTGGATCTGGCGAGGCGGGAAATTGCGGCAGCGGATCCCGAGGCCGTCTTTCAGCCTTTGCCGGAGGCACCTGGCCTAGTGCGGGTGTGCAGCCAGCGCTCGTTTGCCGACCTTGCCCAGGCCTGGCAGGCTAACCCGCCCATTTTTTTGCGCCACATCTGCCCCATCCACCAAGAGCGACAGCTCGACGAGATCTCCCTGCTGCGCCTCGATCAAAACCTCTTGGCGGCCATCGACCCTGCCCTCAGCTTTTCGGTACAGACGCGCCGGTTTGGCAAGCTCAACGTCAAGCCCTTCCAGGTTAACGCAGCCCTGGCCGAACAGGTGATGGCGACGGTGGGATCCCCTCTGCAGGTCAAGGATCCCCAGCAGGTGATCTCGGTGGTGCTCCTGGCCAGCTCGACAGGGCTCCGGGCTTGGCTGGGCCTGTCGCTGGCGGCGCAAAACCTCTCCACCTGGGCCGGCGGCGTCCACCGCTTTCGCCGCGATCCCGACCAGATCAGCCGAGCGGAGTTTAAGCTGCTGGAGGCCATCCAGGTGTTTCGCGTCCCTTTGCAACCAGGGGGACGGGCCTTGGATCTGGGGGCGGCGCCGGGGGGCTGGTCGCGCATTTTGCGCCTGCATGGCCAGCAGGTGACGGCTGTGGATCCGGCGGAGCTGGACGAGCGCCTCCGCCACGATGCCGGCATTTGTCACCATCGCCTCAGCGCCCAAGCCTATCTGGCCCGCTGTCCAGGTCAGTTTCACCTCATCCTCAACGACATGCGCATGGATGGCCGTGCCTCTGCCCATCTGATGGCGGCTTTTGCCCCTCATCTGGAGCCGCAGGGGGCAGCCGTGATGACCCTAAAGCTCCCCCACCAGCATCGCCTGCGGGTGCTCCGCCAGACCCTAGACATCTTGGGCAGCGCCTTCCCGGTGGTGAGGGCGCGCCACCTGTTTCACAACCGCAGCGAAATTACCCTCTACCTGCAAAAAGGGATCCCGGCCCCTCACTCTTCCACCACCTGAATTTCCCGGCGCAGCACCTTCTCGCGAATGGACTCCAGCAAGCTCATCTCTTCCGGGGAGATTTTGCCATCGGCCCGGATGGCGGCGATGATTTGATCCACCTCGCTGCGGGTTAACTTCTTATCTTCCAGGGCTTGCTCCACCAGCACCTGCAGTTGGGAAAACTCCATAAAACCACTGCTCCTCTGGGCTTAACCGGTCTTCTCACTTCATCCAGGCTATCTGCGCCCATTCCGATCCCCGGCAGGCGCAAGATTCTCTTCAGGTCAGGTATTCTGAAGAAAATGTAAAAGCCTAGGAGAAAACGACCTCATGGCTGGCCCAACTCTCAAGAGCACTGAGCACGACTGCGCCACTCTTTGCCGAGATGGCTGTGTCTTGGGCGACGCCTGCCCCCACCGAGAGGCGGCTCGTCAAGCAGTGGCCTTCGTCATGAACACCGACTGGGAGACGCTGATGCGGATCGCCGAATCCAGGAACCTACCCAAGGATCCCCCCCAAGCAGAGGTGGATCCCCTGCAGTTTTTGGAGAACTACCGCCTGGGCGGCTAGCTAACAGCTCGGCAACAAATCCCAGTGCAGAATCCAGGTGCTTTGAGCCATACTAATTATTAATTAAATGGGGTCGAATGCCTGGGTTGTATGGTTTGGCCCTGGGTTGTCTTCGGCTTGGTTCTCATTGCTGCCGAGCTGTTTTTGCCGGAGTTGGTGGCCGGGCCGGCGGGTGTGGCTGCCCTAGGGGCTGCTCTTTTGGCCTATTGGGGGTGGCCAGTTTGGGCCCAGTTCTCGGCCTGGATTGTGCTCTCCCTTGGGTTGATCGTTCTCAGCCGGCGTCTGCTGCCCTCTACTTCAACTCAGCTGGAAGATCTCCTGAAGGAATCGCGAGAAGCGCGGGCAGTTACGGCCATTCCGCCGGGCAAGCGGGGTCGGGTCTCCTATCTCGGCTCCACCTGGAATGCCAAGTGCAGCGTCCCCGACCTGGAGATCCAGCGTGGGCAAGAGCTCTACGTGGTCGATCGCCAAGGCAATACCCTGATCGTGATGCCGATGCAGATGCTCAAGTCTTGAGGGGGATCAGAGGCTTGGCTGCGACTCACTGGACAGGCTCTTTTGAAGAAACACCTGAGGAGTCGGGGAATCTCTGCGAAGGCGAACAAGAAGCTCGCCCTCAGTCCACCGTACTCGGCTACCCATCCCAACAGGTCTAGCAGGTTCTAAGTAGAAGATGCCGTTGGCGGTGGGGGGATAGAGGGCGGGGCTCCCGCGGTTTCTGGCTGAACGCTGGGGAGGCCTTCCCTACAGGCGGCGCAACAATTCCCAACAACAGGCCGGTATCGGTTTCGGCCCAGGCCTTCCCGCTCCCCTCGACAAGGCCAGCCAACCCAGATCTCAGCCGACGGCCACGCTCGCAGGGGAGCGCGGGATCCCTTGCAGCAGCCGCTCCATCTCCGCCTGCAAATCCTGGGTTAGAGCTTGTACGGCTTGCCGGCGGTTGGCCTGGTAGGCGGGCCAGCGCTCCGAAACCGAGAGGGGATCGCCGATGCTGAAACGGGCCAGCCGCGGCCCCAACCTGGGGGGGGCAGCGCCGACGGCGTTTTTGCCTTTGATCCAGGCCAACAGGTTCCACAGCCGCAGGGCGGTTTCGGCCAGTTCCTCCAAACTGGGTTGCTCCGGCAGGGGACGCACGGCAAACACCATCAGGGTCTCCACCAGGCGCATGTGCCAGAGGTGGAAGCTGGCCTCAGAGGCGACGCGATTGGCCAACCCCTTCTCCACAGCCGAAAGCGCCGCAATATCAGGGATATCTTCCCGGTAGATCCAGGCCCAGCCTGCCTGTTCGATGCGATGCCGCCGCTCGATCAAGTCTCCCTGGGGCTGCAGGCCAAAGTGCTGCTCGGCCACGCGCAGGGCCAGATCCGATAGGCTTTGCAGACGTGCCAACAGATCCCCTCCCCCTTTCAGGCTGACCCGCGCCGCGTCGGGCAAAGCTGGGGCGTAGAAGCGCTCGTAAAAACGCTCCATCACCTGAATCAGATGCTCGGCCAGGCGGAGCAGGCGGGCCATCAAAAACCCTTTGCCGACATGGGCCGAGCGCGTGGCCGGGAGCTTGCAATCCGCCTCCATGCGGCGGAGCAACCTGTCCAGCGCCAGGCTGGGATCCCTCAAGTAGGAGTAGCGGAGGCCCACCGGCAAGATCAGCACCTCCTCCGGGCGCCCCGCCTTGTGCAGATCCTCCACCGCCCAGAAACTCATTTGGGCCACCCCCGGCTCCAGCGGGTTGAGCAGCCCACTCATGCCGTTGATTGTCCCTTCGGGAGCCACCGCCAGGGGGTACGGGCCTGACACAAACTGCTCGCGAGAGCTCTTCAGCCCTGCCCGATCCAGACGGCCCCGCAAAATCGGGATCCCGCCCAGCCGGGGAAGCCCCCAGCGGCCAATGAAGCCCAGCCATAGGGGCAGGCCGCGGTCGTAGACAAACAAAACATGGGGACGCTGCCGCAGGCGGATCCCCTGTTGTCGAGCTACCTGAGGCAGAAGATGGGAAAACAGGTACATCAAGCAGGGGGGATCGTCGAGGGTGGGGTGGCGAAAGGCTACCAACAGGCGAATCTTGCCTGCCTCAAATTGCTGATAAAGCTGGGCCAAACGCTCGCCCCCCTCCACCTCAACGCGCGGGATCCCCTTGGCCCAGCGCAACCACAAGGGCAAACCCGCTTGCGCCAAACGAACTACCCAAGGCGTCAATCGCGGCGGCAGAAACTTGAGAGGAGGTTGAACAGTCTGGTACATAGGGATCTTCAGATCTAGGGTTGGCGAAGTCAATAAACCCAAGCTTCGGATCCCATCTTAAGGAGGGTTTGGAAGAGAGAAAGCCCTGCAGTGACAGTTTCTCAACTGGATTCCCTTGCCCAACTCCAGAAGAGGTTCAAGCTCCTGTTGTTTTTTTCCTGCGGCTCCGCGTCTTTTTGGGGGCAGCTTCTTCGTTCGAGGTTGAGTCCTCCATCACCTGACCGTTGAGCACTTGCTTGAGGTGAATGTGCTTATAGCCCAACTGAATCTCAAACTCATCGCCGGGCTTGAGATTCATTTTTTCGGTGTAAGCGGACCCGATGATGATCTGACCATTCTTGTGAACGCTCACGCGAAAGGTTGGCTCGCGACCGCGCCTGTCACGCTTGGCAGTTGGACTGAGGCTCAGACCTTTTGCCGCCAGCACCGCATCATAAAACTCATTTAAGTTGACGCGGAGCTTGTTGGTCTTGGTCATGGTTACGTAGCCACAGCGCTTTGCCGTCTCGCGGCGCGGAAGATGGCTCAACGCTTCTACCTTCTGCAGGAGAGCCTTTCCGGTTAAAGGTTGTGGTGGTATGTCCAACATTTTCTAATGCCCTACAGTCCTCTCCAGGATCATAACCTCCTGGCGTACTTCTGCAACCAAAAGTTGGGGACTCTTTTCGAGGCCACATTTTTCTCCTACTACTTGAAGTGGTTCTCTAAAGGAGAAAGGCTCTCCTCAATAGGCGTTCAATCGGTGTTCTTGCCGTGGTAAAAGGTGAGGGGGGAGCAGGGACTCAAGCGCGGAGGGGGGCTGCAGCTTTTGTTTTGATGGCGCCAAAGGCTAGAGAATCGGTATGGCTCTTCGGCGCGCTGGGTGCTTCGGCAGAGAGGCCAGAGGGATCCGCAGAATCGGGGGAAGAGAAGTGGGCCAGGCCAGGATTGGCGATGATAAAGTCGCGCCAACCAGACTAGATCTGTTCCTCCGATTCCCACCCCTCTGCCGCCCTAAACCCCCAAGACAGCTTCTCCGAACTTCAGCAAAAGGGGCTGGAGTTGTTTTGCACAACGGGTCGGAAAGATAGCCAAAGCAAGCCTGCGGCCCAATGCCATCACCTACAGGGCCGGTAAGGGATTTCGGGCTTCTCGGCGGGAGCCGGCGACGCCACGGGCGTTTTTTTTTCTCCGTTCGACGGGCGCGGGCGACGCAGGCCGCTAGCAGCCATTTCAAGACTGGCCGATGGCAGTAAGGGCTGGAGCGAAATGGGAGGGACAACTCAGCCGGATCCCAAGCGCTTGGCCACCTGGGAAGGAAGCTGGGCCAGCGGGATCCCCTCTAGGATCTCTGCCGCAAAGGCGTAGGTGAGGAGTTGCCTGGCCTGGGCTTGGGGAATGCCGCGGCTTTGCAGATAGAAGATCTCTTCCGCCTCCAGTTGGCTGACGGTGGCTCCGTGGGCGCATTTGACGTTGTCGGCAAAGATCTCCAGTTGGGGCCGGGTATCCACCCGCGCCTTGGGGCTCAACAGCAGGTTGCGGTTGGTCTGGGCGGCGTCTGTCAGTTGGGCTGCTTGGCTCACCAGGATCCGCCCGCTGAAGACCGCGCGGGCCGCCTCGTCCACGATGCACTTGTGCAGTTGGCGGCTGCTGCCGTGGGGCGCTTGATGGAGCAAGCGGGAGTGGGTGTCGCTGTGCTGGGATCCCTTCACCAGGGTCAGCCCCTGCAGCTGGGTGTGGGCCTGGGGCTCCACCTGGACAAGCTCCAGGTTGTGGCGGGAAAACTGGGATCCCCACTGGATGGCCTGCAGCCGGTAGTGGCTGTCGCGGCCCTGGCGCACGGCAGTCTGGTTGATGTGAAAAGCCTGGGATCCCTGCCGCTGCAGGATCACATGGTGTAGACGGGATCCTTCGGCCAGGGCGATCTCGGTAACAGCGTTGCCGAAGGGGATCCCTGCCCCCCACGAGACGTGGTCTTCGATGAGGGTGAGGGAGCTGTGGGCCTGCAAAGCCACCAGACAGCGGGGCTGGGCCAGAACCGCCTCTCCTTCAGAGGCCACCGTCACCCAGAGCAGGTGCAAGGGCGGCAAAACTTCCTGCTGGGGTGGCAGCTCGATTTGGATCCCGTCGGCCAGATGGGCGGTGTTGAGGGCGCTGAAGACATCGACCTTGGCGATGGTTTGCAACAATCCAGGGGCAGACTGGCTCAGAGGAGCTATTCGCAGGGCCGACGGCAGGCCGCTCAAGTCAGAAAGCTGGGGGGCAAAGTAGCCGTTGACGAACACCGCATAGCTGTGACGGCTCTCCGGCCACAGCCAGGGCTCCAGGGTGGCCCGCTCCAGACCCAGATCCCCAGGGCCGGCCAGGCGAAAGGCATGGGCCACTAGCGGCGAGAGGTCGCTGTATTTCCAGTCTTCCTCGCGGGGGGTGGGGATCCCCAGCTCCGCCAGTTGGGCGCGGGCCTGCTGCCTCAGGGTGGTATGGGGATCTTCTACCTCCGGGATTTGGCGGAGGAGGTGCTCCAGAAAGGAGTGGCCAAAGCGCTCAGCCCTCTCGGAGGGGTTGCTCATCGCGCCTCCTCCTTGAGCCAGTCGTAGCCCCGCTCTTCCAGCTCCAGCGCCAAGGTCTTATCGCCGCTGAGGACGATGCGCCCGCCTTCCATCACATGCACATAGTCGGGGGTCACATACTCCAGCAGGCGCTGGTAGTGGGTAATGAGGAGCATGGCCTTCTCAGGGCCGGCCAGTTGGTTGATGCCCTGGGCAACGACGCGCAGGGCGTCGATGTCCAGGCCGGAGTCCGTCTCGTCCAAAATGGCCAGCGTCGGCTCCAGCACAGCCATCTGCAGGATCTCGTTGCGCTTTTTCTCGCCGCCGGAAAACCCTTCGTTGACGGAGCGCTCCAAAAAAGCGGGATCCATCTTGACAATGCTCAGCTTTTCCCGCACGAAGTCGTCAAACTCGAGGGGATCCATTTCCGGCTGATCCCGGTATTTCTGCCGGGCGTTGTAGGCAGCCCGCAGAAAATCCAAGTTGCTCACCCCCGCAATCTCAATGGGGTACTGAAAGGCCAAGAAGATCCCAGCCCAGGCCCGCTCCTCCGGCTCCATGGCCAAGAGATCCTTGCCCAAATAGAGGATCTCGCCCCCTGTTACCCGGTAGTCGGGGTGACCGGCCAAGATCTTGGAGAAGGTGCTTTTCCCAGAGCCATTGGGCCCCATGATGGCGTGGATCTCGCCGGCGCGGATTTCCAAGTTTACCCCCTTGAGGATAGGAGTGCCGTCGATCTCGGCCGTGAGATCGCGAACGGAGAGGATGACAGGGCTGTTTTCCCGGATCATGTCAGCAGTTGCTCTCGAATCGATGACAGCTTGGCGCCTAGGAGTTCCCCCCAGCGCCGCTCCCCAAAATCTAGCTGCGCCAGACCCCTCGGCAATGGACAACAGGCAGGATCCCTTGCCAAGGATCTAGCCAACGGATCCCTCTAGCTTCAGGCTCAGCAGCCGATCCGCCTCGACGGCAAACTCCATCGGCAGTTGGTTGAACACCTCGCGACAGAAGCCGCTGATGATCATGGACACGGCGTCTTCTGTGGAGATACCGCGCGACTGGAAGTAGAACAGTTGCTCTTCTCCGATCTTGGAAGTTGAGGCCTCGTGCTCGACCTTGGCGGTGTGGTTTTGCACCTCGATGTAGGGGAAGGTGTTGGCGCTGCACTGATCCCCAATCAACAGGGAATCACACTGGGAAAAGTTGCGGGCGCCCTCTGCCTTGGGCCCAATTTTCACCAGGCCGCGATAGCTGTTTTTCGAGTGCCCTGCCGAGATGCCTTTGGAGATAATTCTGCTGCGGGTGTTGCGGCCGATGTGGATCATCTTGGTGCCCGTGTCGGCCTGCTGGTAGTGGTTGGTGAGGGCCACTGAGTAGAACTCGCCCACCGAGTTTTCCCCCACCAACACACAGCTTGGATACTTCCAGGTGATGGCCGAGCCGGTCTCCACCTGCGTCCAAGAGATCTTGGAGTTGGCCCCCTGACAGAGGCCGCGCTTGGTCACAAAGTTGTAGATGCCGCCTTTGCCGTTTTCGTCGCCGGCATACCAGTTCTGCACCGTCGAGTACTTGATCTCGGCATTGTCCAGGGCGATCAGCTCCACCACCGCCGCGTGCAGTTGGTTGGTGTCGAACATGGGGGCGGTGCAGCCTTCCAGATAGCTAACGTAGGATCCCTCGTCGGCAATGATCAGGGTGCGCTCGAACTGGCCCGACTCGCCGTTGTTGATACGAAAATAAGTGGAGAGCTCCATCGGGCAACGCACCCCTTTGGGCACATAGACAAAGGAGCCATCGCTAAACACCGCCGAGTTCAGCGCCGCGTAGTAGTTGTCGGCAATAGGCACCACCGTGCCCAAGTACTTACGCACCAGCTCGGGATACTCCCGCAGCGCCTCCGACATGGAGCAGAAGATGATCCCTTCCTTGGCCAGCTTTTCCCGGAAGGTGGTGGCCACCGAGACGCTGTCGAAAATGGCGTCCACTGCTACATTGGCCAGTCGCTTCTGTTCAGACAGCGGGATCCCCAATTTTTCAAAAGTCTCCAGCAGCACCGGATCCACTTCGTCCAGGCTCTTTTTCTTCTCCCGCACCTTGGGGGCCGAGTAATAGACGATGTTTTGGTAGTCAATGGGGGGGTAGGTCACGTTTGGCCAAGTGGGCTCGCTCATCTTCAGCCACTGGCGGTAGGCCCGCAGCCGGAACTCCAGCATGAAGTCCGGCTCCCCCTTTTTGGCCCAGATTTGGCGAATAATGTCCTCGTTTAGGCCCTTGCCGATGGATTCTGAAGGGATGTCGGTAACAAAGCCGTACTTGTAGGGCTGGTTAACCAGGGCGCGGACGCTCTTAGACATGGGTGGCTCTCAAGTAGGGATTAGAAGCGCGCAAGAACAGACGGCCAACTAAAACAACATAGTTGTTGCTTAACTAATCCTCAAGTTACTTTAGCAATGATCCCGTTGTCAAAATAGGCAGGAGGACAACGGTGAACCGAGCACGTAGGATCGCCGGCCAGGCTACCCAGCCTACTTCCAGTAAGCAGGCTATTTTGATCTACCTGCGCAAGGCAGGACAGGCTACTGCCCAAACCCTAGCAGAGCACTTGGGCATTTCTCCCCAGGCCATTCGCCGCCACCTCAAGGATCTGGAGGCAGAGGGGTTGATCCAACATGTCGCTCAACCCAATGGTCTAGGGCGACCCCAGCATCTCTATCAGCTCAGCCCCTTGGGAGAAGAGCAGTTCCCCGCCAGCTACGACGAGTTTGCCCTTGGTCTGCTCAACACCCTGGCCGAAACTCTGGGATCCGAGCAGATGGGATCCCTTCTCCACCACCAGTGGCAGCGCAAAGCCCGGGAGTATCAGGCCCAACTGGGATCTGGATCCCTGCGGGAGCGGCTGGAGCGTTTGGTGCAGTTGCGCCAGGCAGAGGGTTACATGGCGGAGTACTACCCCTATCCTGCCGACCTGACTGTGCCGCTGGCAGCAGAGGGATCCGAGCCTTACGTCGAGCAGTATGTGTTGGTCGAGCACAATTGCGCCATTGCTCAGATTGCTCACACCTTTCCCAGCGTCTGCGGCCACGAACTGGAGATGTTTGCTGCCGCCTTGCCCGATTGCCGGGTAGAGCGCATCACCTGGCAGGTGCAGGGAGAACACCCCTGCGGCTACTGGATTGCCAAGCCAGCGGCTCGGTCGACTTAAGACTTCCCCAGGAAACCGGATCCCTGAGATGGCAAACAGGGTTTTTTCGGGTATAGTTATCTCGTACAGGTTTTAAGTTTGTTCTCCGCATGGTCTGGCGCGCTCCCTTTTTTGGCTACTTTACCTTTCCCTGGCAGCGGCCAGGGCGGAAGGGTGGCGCGTAAACTATAAAGCCTAGGTTTACCTGAGTCAGTCCTGAAGCCCTGAGCCCAGTGCCAGGGCTTTTTTGATGGCTCGACAGCTCAATCCCTCACTTGCCCATCCCTTGGACACAATGAAGGACAGTTCTATGCCCCCCCAAACCGACAACTGCAACATCCAAGAGGTGACTCCCTTGATTGCCCCTGCTGCTGTCAAGGCCAAGCTGCCGCTGACGGAAACGGCAGCCCAAGTGGTGCTCTCCACGCGGCAGGCCATTCGCGACATCATCCACGGACGGGATCTCCATCGCCTGGTGGTGATCGTCGGCCCCTGCTCCATCCACGATCCGGAAGCGGCCTTGGAGTACGCCCACCGCCTCAAGCGGGTGGCCGACCGAACCCGCGAGCACCTGGTGATCGTGATGCGCACCTATTTTGAGAAGCCGCGCACCACCGTGGGCTGGAAGGGGTTGATCAACGATCCCCACCTGGATGGCTCCTGCGACATTGCCACCGGCTTGCAACTGGCCCGCTCCATCCTGCTGCAGATCAACGAGCTGGGCCTGCCCTGTGCCACCGAGATGCTGGATCCGGTGACCCCTCAATACACCGCAGACCTGGTGAGCTGGGCGGCCATCGGCGCCCGAACCATCGAAAGCCAGACCCACCGGGAAATGGCCAGCGGCCTCTCCATGCCCGTGGGCTTCAAAAACGGCACCGACGGGCGGCTGGAAATTGCCCTCAACGCCATCTTGTCTGCCAGCCACCCCCACAGTTTTCTGGGCATTGGCCAAGACGGCATGACGGCCTTGGTGAAAACCACCGGCAACCCGGATCGGCACATCGTGTTGCGCGGCGGCGGCGGCAGAACCAACTACGGCCCGGAAGATGTGGCGCGGGCGGCGTTGCTGATGAAGGATCAAGGGATCCCGCGCTCGGTGATGGTGGACTGCTCCCACGACAACTCACAGAAGGACTACCGCCGGCAGGGATCCGTCTGTCGGGCGGTGCTACAGCAGTACCAAGCGGGGCAGCGGGCCTTGATGGGGCTGATGCTGGAGAGCAACCTCAACCCGGGCAAGCAAACCTGGCAGGAAGGGGCGCCGCTCCAGTACGGCGTTTCCATTA
>NZ_JANSHG010000011.1:0-25926 GCF_047461555.1 Synechococcus sp. WC101 | reverse complement strand
TGTTGCCTCCTTGCTGCCGCTGGCAGAGGCGCAGTCGGAGTTTTACGTGCGAGTGCTGGCCCAGGATCGGCCGGGGGTGATGGGGGCCATCGGCACCTGCTTTGGCCGGCACGGGGTGAGCCTGGAGAGCATCACCCAAAAGGAGTGCCACCAGGAGTTGGCGGAGATTGTGATCCTCACACACAGCGTGCGCGAGGCCGACTGCCGCCAGGCGCTGGCCGAGATCCAGCAGCTTCCCCAGGTGGCCGAGATCCCCAGCCTATTTCGCGTACTGCGCTAACGAAGATTGGCCCCCCGGACGTGATGGAGGAAAAACACCTTGGAAGCGGCAGTGAATCCTGCAACCCCTGAACCCCTTAACGCGGAGGTGGTGGTCATTGGGGCGGGCATCAGCGGCCTGACGCTGGCCTGGCGCCTGCAGCAGGGTTTATCGGCTAGGGGGGGATCCCCTCAAGCGGTGCTCCTGGCGGAGGCCAGCTCCCGCGTCGGCGGCTGCATTTCCACCCAGTCCAAAGACGGCTACCGCTGGGAGGAAGGCCCCAATAGCTTTACCCCCACCCCTGCCCTGCTCAACCTCATTGCCGAGGTGGGCCTGACCGACCAACTGGTGCTGGCCGATGCCAAGCTGCCCCGCTACATCTACTGGGAAAGGGAGCTGCTGCCGGTGCCGCTTAGCCCCGCGGCAGCCCTGGGCTCACGGCTGCTCAGTGTGGGCGGCAAGCTGCGGGCTCTGCAGGGCCTGTTGGGGTTTGTCCCGCCGCCGCCAGGGTACGAGGAAACGGTGCGGCAGTTTTTCCAGCGACAACTGGGATCCGAAGTGGCCGAGCGCCTAGTGGAGCCCTTCACCTCAGGAGTCTATGCCGGCGACCCAGATCAACTCAGCGCTGTGGCGGCTTTCCCGCGGGTAGCTGGCCTAGAGGAGCGCTACGGCAGCCTCTTTGCTGGCGCCCTGCAGGCTCTGCGCCAACGACCCCAGCCTTCTCCCGTAGCCATCCAACCCCCGCCCAAACGCGGCCAACTGGGCAATCTCAGGCAGGGGCTGCAGCAGTTGCCAGAGGCCCTAGCCCAAAAGCTGGGCGACAGCCTGCGGCTGGGTTGGCGAGCGGTGCAGCTTAAGCGGGAGGGAGAGCTCTATTGGGTGGGCTTTGAGACGCCAGAGGGATCCCGCTGGGTGGCTGCTCGCCAGGTGGTGCTGGCTCTCCCCGCCTATGAGGCTGCTGCGCTGCTGCAGGGGCTCAACCCCCCAGCTAGCCAACTCTTGGCGGAGATCCCCTATCCGCCGGTAGTGGTGGTGGCTCTGGCCTATCCCCAAGAGGCCCTGCCCCAGCCGTTGCGGGGCTTTGGCCACCTCATCCCTCGCTCCCAGGGCCTGCGCACCCTGGGCACCATCTGGGCTTCCTGCCTTTTTCCCGAGCGCGCTCCCCAGGGCTACCACAGCTTCCTCAGCTTCCTCGGCGGCGCCACCGATGCTGCCTTGGCCCGCCGGCAAGGGATCCCACCCATCCCTACGCTGTCTCCTGAGGAGCGAGCGCAAATTGCCCACGCCGAGCTTAGCCAGGTTCTGCTCACCCGCCGCGTCGAGCCCATCTACCTAGGGGAACGCCTATGGCCCCGCGCCATCCCCCAGTACACCCTCGGCCACCGGCAGCGGATAGCCCAGGTGCAGGCCCACCTGGCCTCCCAGACGCCGGGGATCTGGGTGTGTGCCAACTACCTGGATGGCGTAGCTCTGGGCGATTGCGTGCGGCGAGCTGAGGCCCTGGCGCAGCAGCTTTTGTCCCAGGCCTAGTCCTCCGCTAGTGGCCCATGGGTCGCCCCTACACGGCGCTGCTTTTGGTTCCCACGGGCATCGGCGCCCGCGTGGGTGGCTTTGCCGGCGATGCCCTGCCGGTGGCCCGCGCTTTGGCGGCTGCTGTCGACTGCCTCGTCACCCATCCCAATGTGCTTAACGGCGCCACCCTGTTTTGGCCCCTGAAGAACGTCCTCTACGTGGAAGGGTACGGCCTGGATCGCTTCTGCGCCGGGGAGTGGCACCTCAGGCCAGTGCGGCAAAACCGCGTCGGCGTCATCCTGGATGCCGGGATCCCAGAGGACCTCCGCCAACGCCACCTGCAGGTTTTGCAGGCCGCCCAGGCCACCCTGGGGCTGGACATTGGCCCCTGGCGCTTGACCCCTCGACCCTTAGGCGTTTCCGTCAGCTTTTCCCCTGCCGGGGCCAGCCAGGGATCCCTGGCCCAGCCGGATGCTCTTTTGGAAACTGCCCAAGAGCTCGTCCGCTTGGGAGCTGAGGCCCTTGCCGTGGTGGCCCGCTTCCCGGACGACCTTGACTTTAGCCAGTACGAGCAGGGGCAGGGGGTAGATCCCCTGGCCGGAGCCGAGGCCATCCTCAGCCACCTGGTGGTGCGGGAGCTGGGGATCCCTTGCGCCCACGCTCCTGCTCTCTACCCTGATCCTGACCCTAAGCCGGTTCACCCCCAGGCTGCCGCTGAAGAGGTGGGGTTTACCTTCCTGCCCTCGGTTTTGGCGGGGCTGAGCTACGCCCCCCAGTTTGTTAAAAGGGGGGATCCCTCCCAGCCGGGCGACCTGACGGCCGAGCAGGTGGATAGCGTCATTGCCCCGGCCACTGCCTTTGGCGGCCCCGGCCTGCTTTACCTAGCTAGCCGCCCCCGCCCGCCCCTGTTTATCGCTGTCGAAGAAAACGCCACGGTGATGCAGGTCCACCCTCGCCAGTTGGGGATCCCCCATGTGGCAGTTAGCTCCTACCTAGAGGCCATTGGCGTGGTGGTGGCCCACCGGGCTGGGGTGGCACTATCTTCCCTAAGACTGCAGGTCTAGGCCAGGTTTTGGCCCAGAAACGGCAAGAGACTGATGAGCAGCAGGCCCAGCGTGGCCAGCGACCCGACCAAGAAGGAGAGGGAGCGCCCGATGGGAATGTCGCCAATGTAGAAGAAGTTGTAGAGCAGCCGCGCCAGCAGAAACACGCCGCAGAGCACGGCCACCCCTTCATCGCCGCTGAGACCAAACAGCCAGGGATCCGGGTGGGGGCCGGTGATGTAGGCTACTAGAGCTGAGGGCGCAAAGGTGCCCAGGGCCTCGAAGCCATTGGCGTGGGCCCAGGTAGCCCGCTGGCCGTAGGGAGGCAGCCGGTCGAACATTGCCCGGGGCGCATGGGGATCGTAGCCAACGCGGGCGCGGGCATAGCCCACCACGCCCATAGGCAGGTACACCAACAGGATGGCCGCTGCGATGGAGAACAGAGGAATGGCTTGCAGGGGGAGGTTGAACACCATAGGCAAAAGCAGCAAGGTGAGGGGGAAAAGCCGCACTGGCACCTTTTCCAGGCTAGCGGCTCTGCCAGGCGCTAGGTGGAGGTTTCTGGCAACATCGGGCTAGAGGAAGCCAGCAGGTAAGCTCCGATGGCCTCTAAGCTGGGTGGGTGCAGAAAAGGGACGGTGACAATGGCCTGCTGGGGAAAGCGCTGGGGCAACTGGGCCAGGATGGCCTGGTGGCGGCGCCGAAGAGCTGCACCAAAGGGGGTGGAATCCTCCGGCCACACGCGGTTGAGAACGGCATAGGGATGAGGGATCCCCAGGGCATCCAGTTCTGCCAGAAGGCGCTCAGTTTCCGCCAGAACTGCCTGTTCGGGGTTGAAGACGGGGATAAAGCTAGCAAACTGGGGATCCCGCAGCCGCTTTTGGAGCTGCCGCACCTGGGCCAAGAGATCCCGCAGCCGCTGCGCCCATTCCGGCCGGCCCACCAGGTCGCGGTACTTCAGCCACAGCTTGAGGGCCAGGCTTACCCAGCCTTCCAGGGCCTGCGGCATCTGCAAAAAGCGCAGGAGATGGCCGGTGGGGGCTGTATCCACCACCACCAGGTCGAACTGGCCGCTTGACTCCTGTTGCAGCACCGTCAGCAGGGCCATCACCTCGTCCAGGCCCGGTGGAGCCATGTGCAAAAGCTGCCGCCAAGCCTGTGGGTCGTACTGGATTTCTACGCCTGCCATCCCCTCTCCTGCCAACATGGCCGCCACCTCTTCCAGGTACGCCTGCCGGAAGCGCTCCAGCACCGCCGCCGCCTCGATCTCCTGGCCCAGCAGGTTGGGCAAGAGAGGGAGCGGCTCCTGTCCCAAGGTCACTCGGAACAGATCTCCCAAGGAGTGGGCCGGGTCGATAGAGACCAGCAAGAGCTGCTTGTCGGGATGGCGTTTGGCCAAGTTCCAGGCCAGGGCCCCAGCCACCGTGGTCTTGCCCACCCCGCCCTTGCCCCCTACCAAGAGCAGGCGGATCCCTTGGGCCAAAAAATCTGGCAGGCCCAAAGCCTGGCTCTGCCCAGAGGCCATCCCAAGGACTCTGTCCTGCTGGGGCGAAGGGGAGAGTTCTCCCGGGGCAGGGATCCCTTCCAACCGCGGCAGCACCTCCTGCAAGGGACGAAGCTGCTGCACCAGCTTGTCCAGCGCCGCCGGCCCAATCGGCTCTTCCAGTTGATAGGGACAGACCCAGATGGGGTAGCCAGGCAACTCCTCTTGGAGCGTTTTTAGCCAGAGCCGCTGCTCCTGCTGGCGGGCCAGGTAGATCCCTTCCAGGAGAACCTGGTTGACCAACAGGCCGCCAATGGGCACTCGGCGGTTCAGCAACTGGCAACAGAAGCGGCGGGTCTCCGCCACGCTCAACAGCTCCGGGATCAGCACCAGCCAGGCGGCAGTGCTCTCCGGGTCGGTCAGTCTGGCTTTGCCCCCCTCCAGCTCGCTTTGCAAACGGGCCAGGAAGGCATCGGCCTCATCCGGTCGATAGGTGCCTGTTAGGGATCGGACGACCTCGCGGTGCTTGGCCTGGAAGGTGGCAAACACCGCCAGCAACTGGTCGAGAAAGTCGGGCAGTTCCAAGAGCCGCAGGGTGTGGCCAGTGGGGGCCGTGTCCAGGATCACCGTATCCACCTCTTGGCCTGCCAGCAGGCGATTGACCTCCAGGATGGCCATCAGCTCGTCCACCCCCGGCCAGCTTAGATCCCACAGGGGCAGGAGATCTTCCCTGCCCAGCCAACTACCCCGCTCGGCAATGAGCTCCAGAGCCAGGCCGTAGGTCCGCTTAAAATCCTGCAGCAACACCTCAGCGTGCAAGGCGCGCACCTGCAAGTTGGGCCAATCCGGCAGGGGTTGGGGAACGTCCGCCACCGGGATCCCCAGCACATCCCCCAGGGAGTGGGCCGGGTCGGTGGACAGCAACAGCAGACGTCGCTCTGGTTGTGTCTGGGCCAGGTGACGGGCCAGGGCACAGGTGAGGGTGGTTTTGCCCACCCCTCCCTTGCCGCTAAACAGCAGCAAGCGACAGGAAGCAGGGAGGCGAGCAAAAGGGGAGTTGGCAAGTTGAGGAGGCGGCAAAGGGATCCCTTCTGGCACAGGTCACCCCCATTGTGGCCTGGATCTCCCTTAGGGATGCTCCAGATCAGCGAAGTTTCCCCTCTCCCACCACAACCGGCGTCCTCTGTCCCACGCCAGCAGCGCGTGGATCCCAAGCCAAAATCCCGTCCACAGCCAGTTGTCCAGCCAGATCTTGGCCAAGATGGGCAGGGTCAAGCCCTCCGTTCCGCCCAGAACCAGGCCGGCTGCCAAGATCAGCCCTTCAAAAGCAAGGAACCCTAGGATCAGCATGGCTGGGATCCAAAGATAGTTCAGCAGCAATTGCCTTGGCCTAATAGGTTTGGACTGAGAAAACAGAGGTCGGTAGCCGGCAGCAAAAGCGACCCCCACCGTGCCGATCCCCAAGACCAACCCCCAAGCAAAAGAATCAGGTGTACGGGGATAGTTGTGCCAGGTGTAGCCAAAGATTTGGTTGGCCAGCCAAATCATCGAAGCGCTAATAATTGCCCTTTGGCGAGTTAACGTGGTGCCCGCGATGATGCCAACAGTTACAAAAGGAAGCGTGCAGGTATAGGCAATGTTGCTCAGGCAGCCGATGGTGGTAAATAGGCTGGGCCAAAATCGACCTTGGGCTAGATCTCGGCTGGCTTGGATCCAAATTACTTCTGGGATCCCGCGGCGAGGCTTGGGGATGGACTGGACAAGAGCTTGTAGGCTAACCATAGGCTAATCTCCAGGAAAAAGGTGAGCTTTCAAGGGGCAGTTCTTTAGCAGATGCTCCTGGAGAATTTGCCGCGCTACTTGGGGGGTAACCCGCTTGTACCAGGTGCGATCTCCGGAGTAAAAAACCACCGGCCCTTGTTGACAGACTTCTAGGCATCCGGAAGTAATGACCTGAATATCCAAATTGGCTTCCCGCAGGGCCGATTGCAGAGCTTCCACAACGGGCTGATAGTGGCGAGAAGGATAGCAGCGGCTGGAACGGCAAACCGCCAAATAGGGCCGCTTGAGGGGGTTATCTTCATACGGGATCCGCTCTTTTCCCTCGACGTAAATGGCCCGCAGGCGTTCATAAAGGGAGAGCTTCTGATAGTCGGCTTTGCCTTCGGGCAGGTAGTCTTCTCCTGGCCCCAAAAAGGGACTGGGCAAAAAGATCTGCAGCAGCGATTCCTCTGCTCCGTTCCAAAATTGGATCCCCCATTGGCGAGGCTGGCCCTGCAGATTGAGGCGGCGATAGAGGGCGGCGCGGCCGACCAATCTTTTGCGGCGCAGCTCAGGTGGAGTTCTGCTGTAGGGGCCGCCCTGGTGCTCTTCTAGACACAGGTGCAAATGCCAAGTTTCGGTGGCCACGGTCAAATAGCCGTCGTAGAGCACACAGAGAGCAGGGGGATCCTTGAAGGCCGCCTCCAGCACTCCTCCCTCCACCACCTGGCCCACTTGGATCTCGGCCCAGCGCTCCTGAAAGAGCTCATAGAGCAATGGCCCAAGACAGTCGATGTGAGCCGGGATCCCTTCGTAGAGAGTTATCCAGCCAGTGGGGGAAACCTCCTGCCAACTCTGGTTTAGAGGCGTGATCCAGGGGCTGAAAGCGGCCATAGGTTGCTCCTATTGGACTGGTGGAATGCGGGCAATCACCCCCTTTTTAAGAGGGCGCTCTGCCCAGGGCAGGACGCCATCGGGCTTTGTCAAATACAGCTTCGCTGTTTGCAAGATTGGCTCTACGTCTTGGGGATCGAGATCTCCAAACACGTAGGTCATCTTTCCAGGGGCTGCCAGGGCAATCACGCAGGCATGGCTGCAGCCGCTCATACAGGCAACCGGCTTAAGCTGCAATTGAGGATTGAGCACCTGCGATTGCAAGGCAGCCAGGAGCATTTCTCCTTTGCTAGTCCCTTCTTTTTGGCCGTTGACCCAGCGAGATCCACAGGTGGTACAAACCCAAAGGTAATGTTTGGCCTCAGCTTGAGTCGAGATTCTGGTTGAGATCGTCATACAGTTGCTTCCAAACTAGAAGCACCCTACAAATGGCTAGCCAGGGAGTTAAAAACAGCCTGAGATGTCGCTAAAATTGCCCCCGCAGGTTCACCCTCAGCGTGCGACCAACGCCGGGATAGCCGGGGAAGACTTCATACTGCTCGTCTAGCAGGTTGTCGATCCCCATCTCTAGGCTTAGGTCCTCAGTCAACGGGATCCCTCCTCGCCAAGCTACGGTGGTGTAGCCTGGCAGGGATTCCGTGTTGGTGTTGTTGGTAAAAAAGCTCCCAATGTGATGGACTAAAATTGAGCTGTGCCAGCCTTGCTCGTGACGGTAGGTCAGGCCTAAGTTCAGGCTATCGGCTCCCACAAAGGCTAGCTGCTTGCCAACTGTAGCTGGGTCAAGGGCGGCGCGGATGATGGGATCATTGAGGGTGTAGTTGGCAAAAAGCATCCAGTTTTCCCCCAGCCGCACATCCAAAGCTGCCTCCAGGCCGGTGTATTCAACCAGCCCAATATTTTCATAGGTTCCTCGGCGCGGCCCAAGGCTGACAAAGGTGATGCCATCGCGGATGCGGTTGTGGGCAAAAGTCAAGCGCAGCAGGCCAAAATCTCCCAAGGCTTGATCTAAGCCAATGTCAAAGCTTTCCCCTCGCTCTGGGCGGAGATTGGGGTTGCCATCCACTTCAAAAAAGCCGCGCAGCCGAAAGAACAATTCCGAGATCAAGGGGGTGCGAAAGCTGCCGGCGTAGCTGGCCCTCAAGGTAGTTCCCTCGGCAACTGCCCACCGGATCCCCACAGCCGGCGAGGTGGCCGAGCCGTTGGCCAAACTGCTGAAGTCCTGACGGATGCCCAGGTCGAGGTGGAACTGGGGATCCGGGCTGTAGTCCAGGCGGGCAAACAGGGCCCCCTGGTTAACCGTATCGTCGTAGTTGATATTGGCAGAACCCCTGGCAAAAGAAAAAGTCGTATTGCGGGCTGAGATAGAGCGATAATCTGCCCCCAAAACTCCCTCTAGGTTTTCGCCGGCCTGCCAAGCATATTGAAGCTGGGATCCCCAGCCATTGCGCAAGATGACGTCGCGGGATCCCTGGCTTTGCGGAGCGCTGAAGCGGTAGTTGAGATCGTCCAAAAAGACTCTTGCCTGCAGGGATCCTGTTTCCTGAGTCCACAGCCAACTGAGATCCAGCAGCAGATCGTTGGTGTTTTGCTCTGCGTCGGGAGAGGGAAACTCTACACTGCCGGGCACGCGAAAGGCTTTGTTGAGGTAGAGGGCGTTGGCTGTTAGGACTTGATCTTCGGCCAGTTGCCAGGTGAGCTTGGCCTGCAAGTTGTGGTACTCCACCGCCGAGTTTTCCCGCCTGCCTGACTTGCCCAGCCGCTCAATGGCAAAGGGAAAGTCGTTGTTACTTTGCAGACGGCGATAGCTGAGCACCCAGCCCAGATCCTGGGCTTGGCCGCGACTTTGGATCCCTTGCTCATTGAGACCGTAGCTGCCGACCGCCGCTTCCAGCACCGTCTCCGTTTCTGGCTGCGGCTCCACCGTGACGATGTTGATCACGCCGCCAACGGCGTCTGAGCCGTACAGGGTAGAGCCGCCGCCGGGGGAGACTTCAATTCGCTCGACGACATCGGTGGTGATTTGCGAGAGGTCAAACCCCCCGAAAAAACCCAGATCGTTGAGAGGGCGGCCATCCAAGAGCACCAATACCTGCGCCGTTCGCGCCCCTCGCATGAATTGAGAGCTAAGAGCTCCCAACTGAGTTCCCGCTGTGCCATCGCTGAGGATCCCGGGCAAGTAGCGCAGGGCTTCCTGCACCGTCCTTGCCCCTTGCTGGCGCATCTGCTGGCGGGTGATGACATAGACTGGGCGGGAAGACTCTCGCAGCAGGCCGGGACGGCGAAACGGGGTGGTGACGGGTTGATTCAAAATCTCGGCGCTGAGGCCGGTATCCAAGATTGCCTGCCCCCAGGCCGGGATCCCCAAACTCAAGATCCCCAGCCCAAGGCTGAGACATACAGTTACTTTCATCCGGTTGCTCCTGCTTCCGTGCGACGCGGAAGGGCTAAGCTTTGAGCCAAAGCCGCAGGCGGGCATCCTGACTGAGGGCCTCAGCCCATCACAGTTGCGGCACAGCGCCGGATTTGCACCGGACTTTCCCCATTGCTTGCCCTGGCTGATCCCCAGGACAACCTGACGGCACGGCTTTCCTCCCCATTGCTCTGGAAAAAGCCGTGCTAGGCATCATACATTCCCTGCTGGGGAGTTCCTATCCTGCCGGGGGGGATCCCTGGGCAGTGAGGTCAACGGAAGATCATCTCCGCCACCGCGTCAAAGCCGGCGTCCAACAGCCGATCCAAGACTGACTGGGCCTGGCTGCGGCTGTCGTAGAGGCCGGCCTGCAGCACCCTCCTGCCGTTGAACACGGTCTCCACCGCTTCGGGGACGAGCTGCCGCAGCCGCTGCAAATCGTCGCTGCCCTTGGGGGTCACCAGCACACGAAAGCGGGTGGCCGACTCTGCTGGGGCTACCGCCGGTTCTGGAGCCGCGGCAACGGGAACAGGGGGGGTTGTTGGGCTGCTGCCCGCTTGTCGGCGAGCCGGGGGTGGCAGGAGGGTAGTAATATCCGTGAGAGGAGCCACAGATTGCTGGCGGACGGGAGTGGCAGGAGCAGGCTCAACCGGTTGGGCAGGCGTGGTGGAGCCATCGGGGGTGAAGGGGACGGCAACAAACTCCTGGGGTTGAGCGCCTGCCGGCTGAGGGGGGGCACTGGGCAAAATGCGCCCTCCCGATCCCGCTGCAGGAGGGGGAACGGGGGCAGTCGATTGGGGCACCGTCACCACCGGCAAGGTGGGAGAGGCCGCCGCCGGCTGGGGATCCCTGCTGGGAGCCGGAGGCTCGGCCTGCGGAGTTGTGGGCAGCGTCAAGCCGCCTGCCGCAATGGGTGGCGGGGCGTTGCTGGGCAGCGCAGCCACCGTGGTCTGGCCGGCCAGATTCAGTTCCCCTTTGGTTTTGCCGGCCAGTTGGTTGCCGTTGGCGTTGAGGCGCAGACCGCGGGTGGCGTTGAGGATGTCGTACTGGCCGTTGCCCTCAAAAATGTTGTTGCCCGGCTCCGAGGCCGTGCCCAAGTCTGGCTGGGCGTTGGTGATGGCCGTGAGACCGGTTTCCAAGTTGCGGGCGATGAGATTGTTGCGCAGGATGGGACGGGCGCTGCCGCCGACAACAATGCCAGTGCGGTTTTGCAGGATGCGGTTGTTGCGCACAATCGGCGCCGAGCGCTGGTCGATGGTGAGGCCAAAGCCGGTCTCTTGGAAGAGGTTGTTGACAATGGTGGGCTGGGAGGTGCCCAAGACGGAGATGCCGTTGGCCCCGTTTTTGTAGAAGCGGTTGCCTTCTATCCAGGGGTTGGAGGCGCCGGCGATGAAAATGCCGTCGTGGATGCTGCCCACAAAGCTGTTGTTGAGAATGCGCGGGGAAGCCGATTCTACCCAGAGGGCGTAGCCGCGCCGACCCTGGTTGCGCAGGGTAACCCCCCGCACCTCTGAGCCGGTCTCTGCCAGCAGGGCAACGTTTTGCCGGGCCAAGGTCGGGCTCATGTAGGTGCCGCCGCCATCGATCAGGTAGCCCTCTCCCAAGGTGGACTCGTCCCCGCGCAAGATAAGGCCGGCCTTGAGGCGGATGGGGAAGACTTCGCCGCTTTCTGCGCTGTACACCCCCGGCAGAAGCTGGATGATGCTGCCGGCTGGCGCCCGGCTGATGGCATGGGTGATGGTCTTGAAGGGGTTGTTGCGGGATCCATCCCCTTGGGTATCGCTGCCATTGGCGGCATCCACAAAAATGGCGGGGCGGTCGTCCGGCAGCGGCGGCGCTTGGGGCAGGGCCTGCTTCTCCAAAAGGCCGGTGTCCAGGGAAGTTTGCGCCCAACTGGGATCCCTTCCTGCCGCCAGCAGTAAGCTGGTGCTCAACAGCAAAGAGGTGGCCAGTCGCGTCAGCGTCGCGGAGCCGTGACGCTGCAACCGCAAGTCAGGCAGGACTGCTGTAAATTGGTGTTCGCCGGATTTCTGCAGACGGATGAACGATAAGGAAGAGATCATAGGAGTCATCCCCACACCAGGCTGGGCCAGAGAAGGAAGGAGGGTCGAGGCTATCCTACCAAACCTGACAGGCAGGATCCTGCCCTCTTCCCCAACTCCAAATACGGACTGACGCAGGCTTCTTTTTGTAGATCCAACGCTACCCCTAGAGTATACCCTTGCCATGACCGACGAAGCCCTTGCCCGCGAAGGCTCCTCCCAAGAGTTGCCGCTGGCTTCCCTCTCGTCTGGGCGCCCCCTGCTCAACCTGCTGTTGTTGGGGATCCCAGCCCTGCTGCTGCTGCTGGGCCAGTGGGCAGGGCAGCCGGCCCTGGGCTGGGGGGCGGTGCTGGCTTGGCTGGGCCTGGCCGGCTGGTGGGGGCAGCCGCTCTGGGTGCAGATCGGGCGCGACCTCTGGCAGTGGCTGACCACCTGGCCCAGCCTGGGGTGGGCGGCAGCAGCTCTCGGCTTGGCGGTGATGGGAGGATTGGTCTGGAGTGGAGCCTTCTCGGCCCTGGGATCCCTGAGCTGGGAGGCCATCGGGGCTTTGGGCGAGGTGTTCGGGGCTACAGGTCAGATCCTGATCGCCCTCCTGGCCGCCTACATCGCCTGGCGGCAGTACGTCATCTCCCGCGACCTCACCATCCAGCAGAACATCATCACCCAGCAGCAGACCATCGACGCCTACTTCGAGGGCATCTCCAACCTGGTTCTCTCCCCTGACGGGCAGTTGGACGACTGGCCCCTGGAGCGGGCCATTGCGGCTGGGCGCACGGCGGCGCTCCTCAACGGCGTGGATCGCTTTGGCAAAGCCAAGATCCTGCGCTTCCTCTCCACCGCCAACTTGCTCAGCCCCCTGCGCCGCGACGAACACCTGGGCCGGCCCATTTTGGACGGCAAAGGCGGCTACCAGCGGGATCGCGTGAACGGCATCCGCGTGGTTAACCTGGGCACGATGCTGGAAGGAGCCGATCTCCATGGCACCTCGTTGCGGGGGGTAGACTTCAGCGATGCCAGCCTAGAAGGGGCTGACCTGCGGGATTGCGATCTTAGCCACACCAACCTCTGCGGGGCCAACCTGCGCAATGCTGACCTCCGTGGGGCCGATCTTTACCGCGCTTTGCTGTTTGTGGGATCCCTCCAGACAGCTTCCCCTGTCCAGCCGGGGCAAAAGCCCGATTTCAAAACGGGAGCCTACGCCGGCGCCATCGTGGCGGGGGCAGACTTTCGCCGGGTGCGTCGCCTTTCCCCCGAACAGAGAGCTTACCTAGCCGCCTGGGGAGCTAAGCTCGATCCCGAGCCTCCGCAGGGAAAAGGGGCTAGGGGTGAGGGCCTGCCGGGGAACCGTTCAAGCTAGCTAGAGATGGCCCGCTTGTTCACCAAGTTTTGGCTGCTGGAGCGCTACCTCTTTGGCCAGATGCTCGCCCCCCTTTTGGCTGGCCTGGCGGGAGGAACCCTGCTGCTTTTGGCGGGCCGGCTCTTTACTCTGGCCGAGCGGCTAGTCGAGGGATCCGTGCCACCCCTAGGGGTGTTGCGCCTTCTCATTTTGGATCTGCCGGAGATGGTGGTGCTGGGCATGCCCATCGCCGCTTTTTTTGCCACCCTACTGACCTTGGGCAAGCTGAGCGGCAACAGTGAAATAACCGCCATGCGGGCGGCGGGGATTCCGTTTACGCGCATTTTTCGACCCCTGCTTCTAGTGGGGCTGCTTTTGAGCCTAGCCGCTTTTGTGATGAGCAACGTGCTCTTGCCAGCTAGCAAGCGGGAAATCCGCCGTATCGACCAGCAGGCACTTCTGACCCAGGCCACCAGTCTGGTGCAATACGACGTCTTTTTCAAAACCGAAGACAACCTCTGGTTTTTTATCCGCCAGGTGGATCCCCGCCTCAACACCATGCAGGATGTCACCATCTTGCGGGTGGATCCCTTGCCGGGGGGCAAGTACCAGTTGGCAGAGGTGACCCTGGCGGCCCAGGCGGTGTGGAATGGCCTGGACTGGACCCTCAGCGAAGGGGTGACCCACCGCTACGGCCCTGACGGCCTCAGCCTGGCCGAAGAGCCCTTCGACCGCAAGCCGCTAGAGGTCTCCCAAGATCTGGCCGCCCTGATGCAGCCGCCGGTTCCGCCCAACGAGCTGAGCCTGCCGGAGCTGGCGGAGCGCATCTCCCGCCTGGCCCGCTCCAACCTCAATACCCAGCCCCTGCGCACCGAGTTCCACATGCGCTTTTCCCTGCCCTTGGCCAGCTTTTTTGCCGTCTTGATCTCCCTTCCCCTGGGATCCACCACTGCGCGGCGGGTGGGCCGCTATGGGGGTGTCGTCTTCGGGATCCTGTTGGTGTTTGCCTACTACGTGGTGCTGAGTGTGTCTCGCAGCCTGGGCGAAGCAGGAGCCCTTCCCCCCTGGGCGGCAGCCTGGAGCTTCAACATCCTCTTCGGCGGCCTCGGCCTGCTGCTGTTGGCCCGCTTCCTGCGCTAGGGATCCCTTCTGGGCAGAGCAACCCCCGACCTAACCAGGGATCCACCGGATCCCTATAGTTTCCGTCCCCTTGCGGGGAAAAGGTAGGGATCAACGGCGGGATCCCACCACAGGGATCCAGCGCAGCAGCGCCTCCTCCAAGTTTCCGTCCCCTTGCGGGGAAAAGGTAGGGATCAACGAATGGAGCGTGGTTGGTACATCTGTGAAACCGGATGGGTTTCCGTCCCCTTGCGGGGAAAAGGTAGGGATCAACCACTCTTCGCATTTTGGGCTCTGACTACATGTTGGTCAGGTTTCCGTCCCCTTGCGGGGAAAAGGTAGGGATCAACCTTCCACCGGCGAGGCGGGCCGGGACGGCGCGCTGGGGTTTCCGTCCCCTTGCGGGGAAAAGGTAGGGATCAACCCTACCCCCGGAAAAGGCTGAATCCATAAGGTTTTCAAGGTGCGTTTGCGAGGGAGTACGGAGACTTCCCGAAACAGATATTAACACTGCTTCGCCGGATAAGCGCAAGTCGGGAAATTCGCTGTTTTGAGGGCATTATGTCACGTTTTTGGGTCAATTTGGGCAAGCAGTTCTAGATTCCTCTTAAAGCCTGGTGTTGCCAGGGGAAAGCTAACAACGGCTCGCCCCGACAGATTGCGCACAAAACTTTACAATTCCTGCCGCCCCCCGTCGGCCAGGGATCCCATCCCAGCGCTGGTCTGTCTAGACTGGAAGACAGCCCTATGGGGATCCCTATGCGCATTGGTGTGCCCAAAGAGATCAAGGAGCAGGAGTTTCGCGTTGGCCTGACGCCGGCGGCGGTGCGGGCTCTGACGGAGCAGGGGCACCAGGTGTGGGTGGAGACCCAAGCTGGCCAGGGGGCGGGCTTTAGCGACGAAGACTACCAAAAAGCGGGGGCCAAGCTGGCCGCCACCCCTGAGGAGATCTACCGGCAGCAGTTGGTGGTGAAGGTCAAAGAGCCCCTGCCCGCCGAGTATCCCCTGCTCCACCCGGATCTGATCCTGTTTACCTATTTGCACCTGGCGGCCAGCCGCGAGCTGACTCAGGCCCTGCTGCGTTCGGGGGCCACCTGCCTGGCCTACGAGACGGTGGAGCTGGCCGATGGATCCCTGCCCCTCTTGATGCCCATGAGCATGATTGCCGGGCGGCTGTCGGTGCAATTGGGCGCCCACTACCTGACTCGCCAGCAGGGGGGGCGAGGCGTGCTGCTGGGCGGGATCCCAGGCGTGCCGCCGGGGCGGGTGGTGATCCTGGGCGGGGGCACGGTGGGCACCGAGGCGGCCAAGATGGCCGTTGGCCTGGGGGCGCGGGTGCAGATTTTGGACATCAACCTGCAGCGCCTCAACGAGCTGGAGCTGATCTTCGGCTCGCGGGTGGAGCTGCTCTACAGCACCGCCCAAAGCATCGAGGAATGTGTCCGCGAGGCCGACCTGGTGGTGGGAGCGGTGTTGGTGCCGGGCAGACGCGCCCCGGTTTTGGTGAAGGAAGAGCTGGTGGCCCAGATGCGGCCCCGCTCTTTGATCGTGGATGTGGCCGTGGATCAGGGGGGGTGCATCGCCACCACCAAGGCCACCACCCATGCCCAGCCGGTTTACGAAGCCTATGGAGTCTTGCACTACGGGGTTCCCAACATGCCGGGGGCCGTCCCCTGGACCTCGACCCAGGCGCTGGTCAACGCCACCCTCCCTTACATCTTCAAGTTGGCCAACCTCGGCTTGAGCGCCGCCTTGGAGCAGGACCCGGCCCTGGCCAAGGGGCTCAACCTCTGCGGCGGCAAGCTCATCCACCCGGCGGTGCGGGCCACCTTCCCCGACTTGGCCAACTGAGGGCCTTCGCTACTGGTGCTCGAAGACGTTGCCATATCCCAGCAGATCCAGCTCCACCAGGGTGGGGAGGTGTTGAAAACAGCGCTGTGCCAGCTCCCAGCGCTCTTCCCGCTGCAGCATTTGGGCCAACTTGTGGCGCACCGGGATCAAGTAACGAACATCGTTGGCCGCGTACTCCAACTGCTCCGGCGAGAGGGCCTGGACGTTTCCCCAGTCGGAGCTCTGGGCAGTTTTATTCAGCTCCACCCCGCACAGCTCGCCCACCACGTCCTTCAGGCTGTGCTTGCTGGTGTAGGTGCGGGCCAGCTTGCTGGCAATTTTGGTGCAGAAGACCGGCCAGGCCTGGATCCCCAAGTGGTAGCGCAGCATGGCCAGGTCAAAACGGGCGTAATGGAAGATCTTTTCGATGTTGGGATCCGTCAGCAGCCGCGCCAAATGGGGGGCCTGCTTCACGCCGCGGCTCAGCCGCAGCAGCACCACCTCGCCGGCAGCGTTGGCTATTTGCACCACACAGAGCCTGTCCCGCTGTGGGATCAGCCCCATTGTTTCGGTGTCCACAGCCAAGAGGGTTTCCCCGGCCAGCGCCTCTGCCACTTCGGGGGTGAGATCTTCGTCGCAGATCTGGAAAGGCTCTAGGGCCACAGGGATCCCTCGCTAACTTGGCGAGAGCAGCCGCCCGGCTGAGATACTTCCCTCGCCTGAAGACAAAAGTTTTTGACATCTCAACCAGCGCCGCTGGCCGACCAGCCCTGAGCAAACTCCACCCCCCTCGGAGACAGGAGATGCCCTCCCCTCGACTGAGACGGCCAGCAGCCTGGTTTTCGCTCGCAACGCTCCGCTCCTGCGGGCGGGGTTGTAACCAGCGGCTGGCAAGCTTGGCTCTACCAGCTTGCCTTGACCACGCCCGGCAGCAGGCCGCGGTGGGCCATTTCCCGCAGGCTGTTGCGGCAGAGGCCGAAATCCCGGAAATAGCCGCGGGGACGCCCGGTTTTCCAGCAGCGGTTGCGCAGGCGGGTGGGCGAGCTGGCCCGAGGGAGTTTTTGCAGTTGGGCGTGCAGCTCCATGCGGGTGGCCTGGTCGATGTTGGGATCGGCCATGGCCGCCTTGAGTTGTTTGCGCTTCTCCCGGTATTTTTCGACCAAGCGTTGGCGCTTTTTCTCCCGCTCGATCATGCTTTTTTTAGCCACGGCTCACCTGTTTCCCCAATTTTTCGGCTTTACTAGGATAGCGGGCAACAACAATCTGCAGCAAGGGATCCCCGGTGGGATTCCCGTGGTCGACTGCTTGCCCTTGCGGCGATCTAGCTGTACAGGCCAAGTTGAGGGTGGGGGATGGCCCTTTCCAAAGTAATTTCGTTCATCGCTGCCAAGTTCAAGGTTTCCCCGGAGCAGATCGAAGCCGCCCGCGTGGTCATTTACAGACCGCCGGCGTTGCTGGCCGTGCTCAAGTCGGTTCCGCCGCTGCCCAAAGAAGTGCTGGCGGATCCCAGCTTGACCTACGCCTACCCTGCCCCCTTTATCGAGTGGTCGAAGCGGATGCACGGCCTGGCGGAATGGGACGATGTGCCCGCCCTCAGCTACGCCGACTACGTGGCGCAGATGGAGCTGGCCTTCATGCCGACGGACATTGCTGTCGAGGCCACCAACAAGGACTAGCGCAGGCGAAAAACCCGTTCTGAGGCCTGGCGGACAAACTCCTTGAGCCAGCCCGATTTTTGGGCGCTCTCCACCTGGGCCTTGACCACTGCCTGCATCCCCCCTTCCCCCCAGCTTTGGTTGCGCTGGAAATACTCGATGAAGCTTTTGCCGGCAATGCGGGTGAGATAGCCGGCGCTGGCCGCCTGGATGGGGGCTGTCGCCAAAAAGCCAACCACGCTCACCTCAGCCACGGTGGCCAGGAGCCCGGTGGTCAGTTGGAGCGCCCCCTCCACCAGCCCCAGGCCGGCCAGGGTCTTGGCCAGCGACAGGGCCAGCTCCCGCCCCTGCTGCAGGTTCATCTTGCAGCCGTAGAGGGATCCCAGCTCCACCACCATCTGGGCGTTGATGGCGGCAATGGCCAGCAGATCCAGCGCCGGGATGGGGTTGGCAAAGACCACGCCGGTCACGATCCACTGAAAGCGGTCGATCACCTCCTCCGCCTGCCGGCGCAACTGCGCCTGGATGATCCGCTTGGCCTCTTCGCCCAGTTGCTGGGATTGCAGCAGGGCATTGTCCAACGCCAGGGATCCCCCCTCGGCGTAGAGCACCGCCTGGACGCGATCCCGCACCGCCGCCACCTCCGGTTCCGGCTGCCAGGTTTGGGATCCCACCTGTACAGGGGCTGGAGCAGCGGCGGCCGGCAGCACATCTTCCGGTTGGATCAAGGGGTAAACCCGTTCCCGCAGCCGTTGCAGCAGGAGCCGCCGTTCTTCGGGGGTGTAACGGTCGATTTTGTTGAGCACCAGCAGAGCCCGCTTGCCCAGGGCGATCAACCGACGCAAGGGATCCACCTCCGACCGGCGCAGATCCCCGTCCACCACCACCAGCAGCAGATCGGCAGCTTGGGCCTGGGCCTGCGCCTCCTCTTCCCGCATCGCCCCTGCCGGCCCGATCTCCAAAATGCCCGGACAGTCCACGATCTGCACCGGGTGGGGGATCCCGGGCAGGTCCCAATCGTAAACCGCCACCGCCTGCGTGGTGCCCAGCGTTGCCCCCACCGCCCCCACCCGCCGCCCCAGCAGCGCGTTCACCAGCGAGGTTTTGCCCGCCGATCCGGTGCCGAAAACCACCACCTTCAGTTGCGGCTGGGCCAACTGTTGGGCCAGCCGGGCCGACCGTTCCGCCAGCGCCGCCCGCGCCACCTGATCCTGGATCTGCGCCATCTGAGCTTCTAGTTGCGCCAGGTTGCGCCGGGCTGCCTCCCACTTCTCGGCAGGAGTTGCCGGGGGAGCTGGCCTGGGAAGCCTCTCGGTTTTAGGGGCGGGGCGGAACAGAAACAAGTAGTAGATGGAAGCGGCCAAAAACACCAGCAGCAGCAACACCAGCACCCCGATCAACAGCCCCCCCAAAATCGGGTGGTAGCGGGTGGCGTAGTACAGATCCAAAAACGATTGGATCAGCCAGACGATCAGGCCGGCGAACGAGGCCAACAGCGCCAACAGCAGCAGCAAGCGCAGATAGGGAACTGTTCGCATAGGGATCCAGGGCCACAACCGTTCGCGTCAGCGGGACGGAGTCCTTTTGACTTTACCCGCGGCTAAGCATGTCCAACTACTCAGATCTCGCCTGTCGGCAGCACTGCCCCTGCAGCCGGCTCCTCTTGTTCACAGCGGGATCCCCCCTCCCCTTTCAGGATCTGTATGGCCTGTGGATCCCCATCCACTTTCACCTGCAGATGGCGCAACTGCCAGGCTGAGCCGGCCACCCCCCGCTCCGACTCCACAGCCACCTCGCCGGTGCGCCGGGATCCCGTGATCAAAAAGGACAGACAGGCCCAGCCGGCTTGCTCATCCTCTTGAAAGCGCAGCCGCGAGGGCCAGCCCGGACGCAGGGGATCCCCCAGCCGCTCCACCACCACCGCAGTCTGTTCGAGCCGCTCCACCGCCAACTGGTAGGTGCGATAGGCGCCTGAAGCCCGGATCCCATTCCAGACCAGGATCCCTGCCCCCGCCAGCCCCAAGCCCAGCACCGCCAGCAGGCCCAGACAGCCGCATCCACAGCAGCCCAAAGGGGCGGCACAGCCGACTTTTTGGGGGCTTTCCGACACAGCCAATCGCAGAAGTAGGACGCCCCCAAACTAACACAGAACGGCTGCGCTGCCCCCTGAGGGGGGAGCCAGCTCTCCCTTGGCAGGGATTGCAGAAAGTAAAGTCTGGACAGGCCTACGCCATTTGTCGGTAGTTGCAAGGCCTCTTCGTTTCCGTATTACTACAGACAGTGGCTCGAAAAAATAGGATGTCGGCCAAGTTAAGCAAGTTCAGACAAGCCATTTGCAAGTTTAATTTTGCACTGCCCCATCAATGGGATCCCTAAGTATCCAATTGCTGCTCCGGCTTCGAGTTAGACGTGAAAGTCTAACGCATCGCCGATCCTAGGTTTCTCTCCGCATGGGATCTGAGCAAAGTCGAAGCTTATAAACCCGTGAAAGGCCCGGGATCTTGGGCAGCGAAAAAGCCGGCAAAGTGCGTATATCCAATCCGCCATTCGGCGGAGTCCATTTCAGAGGGTCTTGCCGAGAATGAAACCAGCGAAAAGTCTCAATCCAAGAGCATCCCCACCATGAGCGAGATCAAAAGCACGATTGTGCAGCAAATTATTCAAACTGCCATGATGACCGGTCTGCTTACCGCTGCTCAGGAACACGAACTTAACGTCAAAGTCTTCCAAGAGGATTGCTCCGAGGCTGACCTCTTCCTGCTGCGCCGCCTGCACCGCTGCCTACGCCAGGGATCCATCCGCCGGATCCCGGCTTTGCACAACACCATAGCCGTTGGCCGCTTTGGCCCTCCCTTGCGCCCGCTGCCCGACAGAGCCGAAGAGGCACAACTCCAGCCGGCAGGGCTAAGCGTAGTGCGCAATCCCAAAGTTGGCTGATGGTGGTGCCGGGGGGCGTCTTCTACTTCGGAGAAACAACTGCCGGCAGGGGATCCGGTCGCAGCAGCCGCTGACAGAGCTGGGCGATCTGGGTGGGGCTGGCTTCGTCCAGCCAGCGGTGAAAAGCTTGGGATTCTTGAATGCGGCCCAGCAGCCGTGTTGGGATCTGCTCCGGCCCCTCCAATTCCGCCAGCCACTGCCAGGGCAAGCCGGTTGTCGCCGCCAGGACATGGGGATCCCATTGTCCCGTCCGCCCCAATTCCTGGAGTCGGGCGATTTGGTGGGGGAGGCGCTTCCAGTGATGACCAGAAGCGGCCAGGATCAGCGTTTGCGGCTGCACCTGCTGCAGCAGTTGGGCTAGATTTGCCGGCAGCCAGGGCCAGCGGGCCAGCAGCAGAGCTGTTTTTGCCGACGGGAGGAAGTCTTGCTCGAGAGGAAGGGCCTGCCCATCGTAGCGGAAGACTTCTTGGAGGGAATCCGGCAGGGGGCGTTGCCGGTAATCCTGGATCCGAAGGCTGGGGGCGGAAACGGTGGGCGCCTGCCAGTCGCCAGAGGGGCGCACCGCCAGCACTTTGCCCTGCCAGGGCTGCTCGGCTTCCAACTGCAGGGCGATGTCCAAGGCCTGGCATGCTTGCCACCGCTCCAGCTCTTCGCCGGCTTTCCAAAACCAGAGGGCACGGGATCCCAGCTCAAACTTCAGGTGGCGGCCATTCTGGGAAGCCCTCAGCCTGACGCTGCCGCGGCGAACGTTCATCAAGGCTACGACAGGGTTGGGGTTGCCGTGGCCAAAGGGCTGCAGAAGCTGCAACTGCCGATACACCTCGTCCAGCTCTGCCACCCCATCCCGGCCCTGAGAGGCCAACCGCTCCCAATCGATAACAATCTCCACCGCCAAGGCGCGAGCTTGGCGATCCGGGCCGACCCGCGCGGCCAGCTCCCGCCGCAAAGCCAGTTGTACGGCGGCCAGGCAGGACAGATCCACTTGGATCCCAGCGGCCATGGGGTGGCCGCCTCCCCCCAGCAAGAGGGGACGCACAGCCTCGATGGCCTCCACCAGGTTCACCCCCGGAATCGAGCGGCCCGAACCATAGCCCCGTCCCGTCCTCTCGTCTTTGGCAATCAACACCGTCGGGCAACCGTACTGCTCCGCCAAGCGCGCCGCGGCGATCCCCAAAACCCCCGGATTCCAGCCGCTTCCGGCCAAAACAATTGCCCGCTCCCGCGCCAGATCCAAGCTCTCCACCTGTTGGCTGGCCTCTTGCAGAACCTGTTGGGTGAGTTGCCGACACTCCTCATTGAGGGCAACGAAATGCTCCACCAGCGTCTGGGCCCGCTGCGGATCCGAGGTGGTCAACAGCTCCACCGCTAGGCTGGCATCGTCCCAGCGACCAATGGCGTTCAGCTTGGGGGCAAGGCGAAAGGCGATGTCCTGGGCTGTCGGCGTTCCTGAGGATTGGCTGTTGCTCACCCAATCCAAAAGAGCCCGCAGCCCCGGACGCTGGGTGTTGGCCAGCACGGGCAGGCCCCGCTGCACCAGGTAGCGGCACTCCCGCTGCAACACCGCCACATCGGCCACGATCCCCACCGCCACCAGATCCAGGTACTCTTCTACACCAGGGATCCCCAGCGCTTGGTAGAGGGCCTCCGCCAGCTTGTAGGCCACCCCCACCCCCGGCAGAAAGCGCAGCGGGTGTTCCTCTGGCAAGCGCAGCGGGTTGACCACCGCATAGGCAGGGGGCAAGGGATCCGGCAGGGCGTGGTGATCCGTCACGATCACGTCCACCCCTTGGGCTTGGGCCAGAGCAATCTCGGCAGCATTGCCTATGCCGCAATCCACCGTCAGGAGCACCTGGCAGCCTTGATCCAGCACCTGCTGCAGCCGCTGAGGGTTCAAGCCATGCCCTTCGGTGCTGCGCAGCGGTAGAGTGAACTGGACTCGGAAGCCCAAGGTTTGTAGCGCCGAGAGCAAGAGGCTGGTGGCGGTAACGCCATCGCAGTCGAAGTCTCCCCAAATGCAGAGGGTTTCTCCTCTTTTTCTTGCCTGCAACAGCCGCGCCACCGCCCGCTCCAGATCCGGCAGGGATCCCGCTGGCGTGGGAGAATACTGATTAGGATCGACAAAAGCCCGCGCCTGTTCTCGGCTGTGTAACCCCCGCAGAGCCAGCACCTTGGCCGCATACTTGCCGTACTCTCGGCTCAGCTCCGGATCAAATTGAGGCGGGGTGGGCAGCAGATCCCAGCGGTATTCCATGCAAGCTCGACAGGAATAAAACTCCCTGGGAGCCTATCAAAAACTGCTCAGGGAGAAAAGCAGCTTGGGATCTCGGAAAGCAAAAGCCGGGGTGAGCGATCCCTGCCAACCTGCTATTGACAGCAGTGAGAGGCCACGCAGCAAGGGGAGGGGTGGGCGTGGTCATGGGTGGCACAGGCTTGGCTGCAGTAGAGTTGGCCTTCGTAGCGATAGCCTTGGCTGCTTTCGAAGCTGCAGTTGCAGTGGTCACAGGCGCAACGAACAAGGGTGGTAGCAGACATGATTTTTTCTCCTTGCTTGAACTGAGGGATCCTCTTGTCGGAGATCCGTGTTGCTATACCCTAGCAGTTGCTCGGCAGCGGCGCCGGAACAAGAATCAGACTCATTTGTGACGATTCCAAATCGCAGCAACCACAACTCCCCTCTCCCAAAGGGAGAGGGGCTGGGGGTGAGGGTATCCTGGCTGAGGTTAAGAGAAGCCCATAGCCCTCTAGCCGGTTATTGACTATGATGCGGGCGTGAGGTGTGAATAAGTACCTAGGTGATGGCCACCCAAAGGATTTGCTTTGCCCAAGTCTCAGATGTTCACCTAATGCCGGAGACAGGGTGCCGCTGCTGGTGGATGTCCGATTCCCCCCGCCGCCAGTTGGAAGCTGCCGTTGCCCATCTCAACCAAGTGCCGGATCTGGACTTTGTGGTGTTCACCGGCGATTTGGTGGATCAAGCCGATCCGGAGAGCTTTGAGGTGTTCCAGGAGATCCTCGCCCAACTGCGGGTGCCCTACTACCTCAGCCTCGGCAACCACGATATCGACACCTTGGGGAGGGAGGGGCGCTTCAACCGGGAGCAATTTATCCGCTGGTGCCAACGTCAATTTCCGTTGCCCCTTGCCCCCACAGGCTATGTCGATTACAGCCTTTCCCCCCTGCCTGGGATCCGCTTGATTGCCCTCGATGCCAGCCTGGGCCAGTTCCCTCTGCCCCAGGGCGTGCTGCGCCCCGCGCAACTGCGCTGGCTAGGCGAACATCTACAAGCGGTGCCGGAGGAATGGCTGATCCTGCTCATCCATCAGCCTCCCTTTATCTCCCCCACCCAAATGGATGCGGTTTTGTTCCGCAAGTACCGGCTTCGCAGCGAGCAAGCTGTAGCTCTGCATACCCTCTTGGCCGACCACGGGCGGGTGGTGGCAGTGTTGAGTGGACATCTGCACGTGCCGAAGCTCTATGTGCAGGACGGAATCCCCTACCTGACAGCGCCGCCTCTGGTGGGGCCGGTCTCCGCTCTGCGCGTGTTTGAGTTGGACGTCAACCCACGGCGAGGGGTGTTGCGCTACCACTGGGTTCACCTGCCGGAGCCGGATCCCAGACCTCTCTGGCATGGCCTGGTCATGGGAGTTCGGCGGGATCGCTGGGGACAAATCCCCCTGCGGGCCAAAGGATCTCGATCCCTGCCCGCCGTTGCCCAGTAGCCAAAAATCCTAAACCTTGACCGAATTAGTGTAGATTAAAAAGGCAAAGAGCCTTGGATTCGATGTCTTCCCCCTATGACTGCAACCCTTTCTTCCTCCGGCCACTGGGAGCTGGCGGCTCAGGCGTTACGAGAGCAGTATCAGCCGCAGGTAGCTTCTCTGAGCGAGCGATTTGAGCCTTTGTCGGCGAGCGACCTGCTGGCCTGGGCCGTTGCGGAGTTTGGGGACGGGCTGGTGCTGGCCTGCAGCTTTGGACCGGAAGATCTGGTTCTCATTGATCTGCTCACGGCCATTCGCCCCCAGGTGCGTGCCTTTTTCCTGGATACCGATTTTCACTTCCCGGAAACCCTGCAACTGCAGCAGCAGGTGTTGGCCCGTTACCCCCATTTGCAGCTGGAGATCTTCAAACCGCTGCTCACCCCCGAAGAGCAGGCGGCGCAATATGAGCCGGAGCTGTACCGCACCAACCCTGACCTCTGCTGCAGCCTCCGCAAGGTAGAGCCCCTGAATCGCGCCCTGGCCAACTGCACCACCTGGATTACGGGGATGCGCCGCGAGCAATCCCCCACCCGCGCCGATATCGGCAAGGTGCAGTGGGATGGCAAGCGCAACCGCCTCAAGCTCAACCCGCTCGCCGACTGGACAAACGGCCAAGTCTGGAAGTACATCCTCGACCACGGGATCCCTTACAACCCCCTCCACGACCGCAACTATCCCAGCATCGGCTGCATCCACTGCACGGCGCCGGTGGAGCCGGGAGCGGATCCCCGCTCTGGCCGCTGGAAGGGCACAGCCAAAACCGAGTGCGGCCTGCACACCTAGCCTATGAACCCTTCGCCTGTCCTAGAGGTGGCTCAGTTTGAAGTCAGCCCCGGCTCTGAAGCCGCTTTTGAGGCTGCCATCGCGCAAGCCTTTGTCTACCTACAACAGACCGATGGCTATCGGCAGCACCAACTGCAGCGCTGTTTAGAGCACCCTCAGCAATACCTGTTGCTGGTACACTGGGGATCCCTGGAGGCCCATTTGGTTAACTTCCGCCAATCGGAAAACTTTGTCCGCTGGCGCGCCCTCCTCGAGCCCTACTTTGCTCGGCCACCGCAGGTGTTGCATTACCAACTGCTGCCGGGGTTGACCTGATCAGAGGCAGCGCGAGCCTAGGGTTGCGCTGGTGCTGCAAAGCAATGGCGGCCTTCCCAGTCCAGGAGCAACTGGGGTGGGGGGAGTGCTTGCCGACGGGAGCGCAAAGCTCTTGCTACCCTAGTCGAAGGATGGTTTCGTGGTTGGCCAAGGTAGAGGAGGATTTGCTGTGTGAGCAGGTACGGGAGGGATTTCACGCTCTCTCCGATCCGATTCGCCTGCGCGCGCTGCAACTGTTGCGTGGGCGGGAGCTGTGCGTTTGCGATCTCTGCGAAAAGCTGCAGGTAAGCCAATCCAAGCTCTCGTTTCACTTAAAGACCTTGCGAGATGCGCAGTTGGTCAACGCTCGCCAGCAGGGGCGCTGGATCTACTACAGCCTCAACCCACCTCGCTTTCAGCTCTTGCAGCATTTTTTGGATAGCCTAGGACAAGCTGCTCCCTCTGAGGTTGCCGTTCCCTGTGCGGAGGATCCCTAGGTATTTATCCTCGATTGAGGCGCAGGTTGCTTGCCCTGCCGCCCTAGCCCTGGGGGGGGGACGCCACAACCCCAGCTACAGGGCCTACGGCCCGCTGACGTGAAGGAATCTCAAACTGCCTCAGCAGATACTTCCTCCTCAGATTCACCCCCCACCCTGTCTTGGTGAAACCTGACCAGAAGTTTCCGCATCTGAGAAGCCGTCTGCCGACACTCTCGGCGAACAGCTACCTTGACACTCCCACCGCCTAAAGGCGGGGGATTCTTACGCAGTCCACAAAAGAACCCGCAACGGCGTTGTCAAAGCGCCTCTA